>CALLYA010000062.1 GCA_937875495.1 uncultured Verrucomicrobiota bacterium | reverse complement strand
ATTAACTCGATTAACTCGATTAACTCGATTAACTCGATTAACTCGATTAACTCGAATCCCACCAGACCGATACGGTCTGGCTACCCCACTTGCCTCAGGCAATCAGGCTTAATTGACAGCTAAATATACTAATATGGAACTGCAACTTTCAAATAAAAGCCCTGGCCCTTTTTTGTCATTAAAACTGGCCTGTCCCAATTAACGAGCCCCTTCTATTTTTATGCAAAATCGTTGTATCCACGATGGTTACAACTCGCATACACTAAACTTACGCATCCACTCCCCATCGCTCGTTGAGTCGAGGAAAATAGTATTGATTCGAAGAAAAAAAGCTTTTCAGGGCCACCCCAACTTTTCATAATACCCTCTCGTAAGAAGCCCTTATCGTCTTTTTCACGCAATTCAGTCTGCTGGTGCCATTCATATGATTGGATGGGACCGGTGCGTCTGCGTGCGCGGTTGGGCATGAGGCAAAACAACAAACGCTTCATCAAATGTTGAGAGGGAAGGTCTGGATATATGAAAATTCAACCTATTCTGCTTGTCCATGTTAATCACCCCCGGGGCTTGGGCCGACCTTGCCGGGTGGGAGTCGGCCGTCAGCGCCGACACTCCAAGGAACTGGTATCGTTTCGACGAGGGATCAGGCACGACTCTGGTCGACCACGGATCCGGTGGGCTGAGCGGCCAGTACATCGGTGTGGGCATGGCCGAGGATGGACTCTTCGGGGCTGGTGAGGCCGTCGCATTCCCTGCTGACCCCACCGCGGACGATCGGGTCGAATTCGCCAGCAATTGGGCCGACTTCAACATCGCCGGCGATTGGACCGCGGAGTTCATCCTGTACAAATACGGCTCCGGCCAGGGTAACGCCCAGGCGCTCCTCAATGGAAGCGGCGTCTCCCTCCGGCTGGAACAGTGGAACTCCATGGGCATTTACGGCGACTACCGCGGTGGGATTACGCACTACGGCGTCGCGGACTACTACCTCGAAGGTACCGTTGCACCGCCGGATGAGTGGTCGCATATGGTCTTTGTGCGCACCGGCGGCCAGACCCAGATCTACCTCAATGGAGTCCTGTTCGGGTCCATGCCCAACGTCGTCCCCCTGGAGATGCAGACCATCAGCCGCGCCGGCGCCGATAAACTGCGCGCCTCCCTGGATGAGTTGGTCGTCTACGACCGCGCCCTCACCGCAGCCCAAATCGCTGCACACTTCGCCACCACCGGCATCACACCGCCGGCCATCCCACCCACGATTCAAACCCAACCGCAGCCACAGGAGATCCTCATCGGCACGCCAGACGCGTCCGTGACATTCGCGTTCTCCGCGTTGGGTACTCTGCCGCTCGATATCCAGTGGATGAAGGACGGGGTGGATATCCCCGGCGCAACCTCAGATACACTCGTGCTGACCGATATCACCACCGAGGATGAAGGGGCCTACAGCGTTTTCGTCGCCAATAGCGGCGGTTCCGCCGTCAGCGAGGAGGCGATGTTGACCATCGTTGCCCCAACATTCGAACAGGGACCGAATCAAACGGTTCTGACCGGATTCGCCACAGAATTCTCCGTGGAACTTCCCGATGTCGAAGGCTATTCCCTGGTCTGGAAGAAGGACGGAAACACGCTCCCCGGCGAGACCGGCGACACGCTCCTTATCCCCAGCGCTCAGACCATAAACTCCGGAGTCTATTCCCTCGAGATCACCTTCGGCGATAAGACCGTAACCACCAACACATCCCGGCTGATCGTCGCTGCAACCCCAACCACTCCCTATGCGCAAACCGTCCTGAATCATGACCCTCTCTACTATTGGCGGCTCGGTGAGCCAGCGGGTGCTACAGACCTGTTCGACGAACAGAACCTCCTTTCTGGGATCTATTACCTCGATGTCCAAATCGGCGTTCCCGGTGCAATCCTCGGGGATGACAATACCGCCGTCGGTTTCACCGGAACCGTAGCGTCCAAGGCCGAAGTTTGGGATGCCTACGACCAACCAACCCAGTTCTCCGTTGAGTTCTGGGCGATGCGGACCGGTGGCGCCGGTACTACCACCTCCCCACTCACCAATCGTGACCTGAATGGTGAGGTCGATCCGCCCTACCGTAGGGGCTGGACCTTCTACGCCACCGACACCAACCTCTGGCAGTTCCGAATCGGTGACGATTCTCCGGAATGGGTGATCATCGACGGCATGCCGATTGTCGACGGCAAATGGACACATTTGGTGGGCACCTACAACGAGACCGCCGGAGAAGTGGCGTTCTATATCGACGGCGCGCTCGTCGGGTCAGTCCCCGCCGGCTATGCGCCGATCGACTACAGCTACTTGAATCCGCTCTTCCGTTTCGGTGCCGGTGCTACCGAAGCCGAGGAGGGTAGCTTCTTCTTTGTCGGGAATGTGGATGAGGTCGCCTTCTATGATTACCCACTGACCGCCCAGGATGTTGCAGCCCACTATGCCGCGGCCTTCGATCCCAGCGTGGAACCGGTGATCTCCAAGGACCCCATCTCCACGGACCTCCTGGAGGGCGGCGCAGGCGAACTCACTGTCGAGGTGATCAGCGGCACACCACTCACCTTCCAGTGGCAAAAGGATGGCGCAGACATGCCCGGCGCAACCGATAAGACCCTGGTTCTCACCAATGCCGGACCCGAAACAGCTGGGAGCTATCGCGTTGTCGTGACCAACAACGCCGGCGTTGCGACCAGCGCATCAGCGTCGATTCAGGTCCTTGGCCCTCTCGAAACCTATGAGGCCACAGTCCTGAGAGATGCCCCAGTGGCATACTGGCGCCTGGATGAGACATCGGGCACCACCGCGACCGACTCCGTTGGGAATAACCACGGGGTCTACATGAACGGAGTCGTGCTCGGTCAGCCCGGCGCATTGGAGGACAACGACGCCTCCAACTCCGCCGCAAAGTTCACCCAATCCCTGCAGACCAAAGTCGAAGTTCCGTGGTCCGCCTCTATCAATACCCCCCAGTACACCATGGAATGCTGGGCAATGATCACCGGCGGTGTCGAACACCGTTCGCCGATGACCAGTCGTGGGGATTATCCCCAGGAGGGTCATATCTTCTACGCCAATCCCAGCAACATCTGGCTCTACTCAAGCGGAACCGGCGCCGGCTGGACTTCCATTGGTGACGTCCCGATCGTCAACGGCGAATGGTACCACCTGGTTGGCACCTATGATGGAGCCGTCAAACGGTTCTTCATCAACGGACTGGAAATCGGCTCCTCCGCCGTCGCCATCGCCCCGAACGACGAGAACGTCCTCCGAATCGGAGCAGGCATGTCAGAGGATCCCGTGGGTGATTACTTCTTTGAAGGACTCATCGACGAAGCCGCGGTCTACAACAAGGCACTCTCACCCGCGGCCGTGCTCACCCACTACCTCGCCGCCCGCCCGCCCGTGACTGAACTGCCCATACTCCACATCCAAACGGATGCGGGCAACGTCCTGCTTACATGGGACGGCACGGCACAATTGCAATCCGCCGATGCCCCGAGCGGCCCGTGGATCGATGTCCCCGGAGCTGCCAGCCCCTACCAGGCCGACTCCGATGCCGCTCAAACGTTCTGGCGGTTGACTACGCCGTAACAATCATTCGGCCAGACCGAATCCAACACAACAAACGCCCGGTCCTCCCGGGGCAATCGCCCCGGGACCCGGGCGTTTCCCGTGCGGCCACCCGGCGACGCCCCAAGCCTGAGGTGGACTCTAGGACGTTGAGCCTGCTGATGAGGGTCAAGCTCGAACCGTGATGTATTGGTCATGGCGTCCTGGGAGCGGCGACGTCCCCGTCGGCTCACACTCCAAGTTTGTGGCCGACGGGGACGTCGGCGCTCCCAGGGGATGCGTGGCACGCGAAGCCATGGTTGAGGACGTTTGGTGCAGGGGTTCCGGCCTGGCGGCCTGAGGGCCCCAGGCGAGGTCGGAGGTCCGCTGTGGGTGAAGCAGTGGCGCAACTCTAGCTTCCCTTCCTTCCTTCGATCAACTCGATTCCCTCGATTCCCTCGATTAACTCGATTAACTCGATTAACTCGATTCCCCACCCCTCCCCATCCCATTATGGTCTAGGCAAATGTCCTGCTGATTTGCTACACATGGCTGCATGAATCGCAGGAACTTTCTTCAACAATTGGGTCTCCTCTGCTCAAGCATGGCCGTGCGTCCGGCGTGGGCCGCTTGGCAGGATGCGGAACGTGCCGCCGACCTCGTCGTGATCGGAGCGGGCGTGGGTGGCTGCGCCGCCGCCCTGGCCGCCAGCTCAGCCGGATTGCGCGTCATCCTGACCGAAGAGACCGATTGGATCGGTGGTCAGCTGACCGCCCAGGTCGTGCCGCCCGATGAACACCCATGGATCGAGGAGTTCGGCTGCACCCGCGCATACCGCCGCTTCCGCAACGGGGTGCGGGACTACTATCGGGACCATTACCCGCTGACGCCTGAGGCACGCGAGCGCGCACAGCTCAACCCCGGCAACGGCTGGGTCTCGCGCCTCTGCCATGAGCCCCGCGTCGGTGTCGCCGTGCTGCGGCAGATGCTCGCCCCCATGATCAGCCGCGGCTCGCTCATCCTGCTCACCCGCACGCGTCCCATCGCCGCCGAGGTCGACGGCGACCGGGTCAGGTCCGTCACCTGCCAACACCTCGACTCCGGCAGGCGAATCACCCTCACAGCTCCGCTCTTCGCGGATGGCACCGAACTCGGTGAGCTCCTGCCGCTCACCGGTACCGAGTACCGCACCGGTGCTGAGTCGCAGGCACAGACAGGGGAACCGCACGCCGGTGCGGAGTGCCGCCCCGATAATCAGCAGGCGTTCACTGTCTGCTTCGCCTGCGAGCATCTGCCCGGTGAAGACCACACCATCGACCGCCCGGCGGAGTATGCCTTCTGGCGCGATTATGTCCCTGAAATGCAGCCGCCCTGGCCCGGGCCGCTCTTCGGTTGGACCTATCCCTATCCGCGAACGCTCGAGCCGCGCACGCTCACCTTCGATCCGACCCTCAAGGCCGGCGGGGTCAGCCTCTGGACCTATCGCAGGCTGCTCGACCCCGGCAATTTTGAGTCCGGCTTCCTGCCCAGCGGGGTGACCCTCGTCAATTGGCCACAGAACGATTACCTGCTCGGTACCCTGATCGATGTTGCCGAGGAGGAGAAACAGCGCAGAATCGCACAGGCCAAAGAGTTGAGCAGGTCGCTGCTCTACTGGATGCAGACCGAGGCACCGCGGCCCGACGGCGGTACCGGCTGGCCCGGCCTGAGATTGCGCGCCGATATCACCGGGACACCCGACGGCATGGCCAAGACACCCTATATCCGCGAGGCGCGCCGCATCGAATCACTCTTCCGCGTCACCGAACTGCATATCGGCACCGACCCACGCATGCGGGAGACCGGCAAGAGCAAAGAAGCGGTGCGCGCCACCCCGTTCCAAGACTCCGTCGGAATCGGCGCCTACCGGATCGACCTGCACCCGAGCACAGGCGGTGACAACTACATCGACCTCGACACCCTGCCCTTCCAGATTCCCCTCGGCGCACTGATCCCAAAACGAGTCGAGAACCTGCTCGCTTGCGCCAAGAATATCGGCACGACCCATATCACCAACGGCGCCTACCGCGTGCATCCGTGTGAATGGAACATCGGTGAATCCGTCGGCCATCTCGCCGCCTATTGCAAAGACACCGGCCGGCTGCCGCATCAGGTTCATGGCACGGCATCGGCCATGGAGGAGTTCCAGAAACGCCTCGTCGAGCTCGGCGTCGAACTGGCTTGGCCGTCGGAGCCCGGAGCCATCCGCAGCCTCTGACATACCGCTGCATGGCTATCCCAACGCATTGAAGGAGCGTATGCACAATGAAATTCCCGAAATTCTGGGCCAAGGTCCTCCTCAACGAAGAATCTACCGATGAATCCCTCGCTGAATCGTCCGTCGGCTGCTGGGGATGGTCGGAAGTCAGCATGGAAGACGCCCGCAACCGTGCCCGGGAACGTGTTCGCGCCATGGCCGCCGCACTCAGCCGGGGGCAGAATGTGCGACTGCAGCGTTACGAATACGGCGAGAGACCACTCCGGGAAATCGTCCTCCAGGAATGGCGCGGTCCGGAAGATGCCATCCGCGCAGCCATCACCCGAAATGGCTACGGCTGCGAGGTCCTCAACACCGCGGGTGCCATGTTCGTCGATGTCGACCTGCCTCAGGCGTCCGCCTTCTCCAGCTTCACCCGCGGCATCCGCTCCATGTTCCGCAAAGACTCAGGCCCCTCGCCTCAGGAGCAGCTGGAGGCCGCAGCGATGGCTAAGCTGCATCAGCTGGTCAGCCTGGATCCCCGCTGCAGCGTTCGCGTCTACCGCACCCACAGCGGCCTGCGCTACCTCCTCACCCATAGCCCCGCCGAGCCCAACTCCGAGGCGACCTGGCGCGCGATGGAGGTCCTGGGAGCGGATCCCCTCTACGTGCGGCTCTGCAAGAACCAGGAGTGCTTCCGCGCCCGCCTGACACCCAAGCCCTGGCGCTGCGGCAGCTACGCGCTGCGCACCCGCTATCCGTATGAAGACCAGAAAGCAGAGGCCGAAGTCGATCGATGGATCCAACAGTACACACGAAAATCCAACGGATACGCCACCTGTGCCTTCATCCAGCAGCTCGGCTCCGGATTCATCCACCCCGAAATCGGCGACCTCGTCCAACTGCACGATGAACGTACCCTCGCCCTCTCCGATCTTCCCCTCGCATAGGTCCCTGATAAGATGAAATTCCTCTTCGCGCTGCTGCTCTTATTGCCCGCTTCCACCCCAATCCGTGGAGCGGATTTACACTACACTGTCTCATGGATCGGTAACAGCTTCTCCGGCGGTGATGCTGGCTGGGTGCCACAGGATGTGGAGGATATTTTTGTCACGCCCGATGGCACGCTCTACACCACCGTCGGCTGGGAAGAACACCGGGGTAATATCGCGGCGATCAAAGATGGCCGCATCCTCCAACAATCCGCGCATTGGAAACGTGGTGGAATCGACCGCCTGGTCGGCACAACCATCACCGCGGACGATCGGTATATTTACTTCGCCACCGGCACCCCCAACGGCCACGACAGCGCGGTGCAGGGGACCAATCTGGCCAGGCGCGATCGCGAGGATATCACGGACCGCACCCGCGAGCTCCGATGCGAGCTTGGAGTCGTCATTCACGGAGTGGCCCGCGCCGGCGCACACCTCTACGCAGCATGCGCAGATAAGCGGATGCGCATGTTTGATCTGAACCTGAATGAGCTCGCCGAATGGCCGATTCCCCAACCGGGCGAGCTCGCCGCCGCACCGGACAATGCCCTCTGGATGGTCGTCCCCGAGACGGGCGCGCTCGTCTCATTCTCGCCTGAAGATGGCAGCGTCATCACCGAATTCCACCTCCCCTCCGGCGTGGTGCCGACTGATGTCGCCTTCACCGCCGCAGGCGAACTCCTCATCGCCGATGGCGGTCCGGCCCGACAAATCCACCTCTATCGCATCGTCAATGGCACACCCCAATTCTCCAGGAGCCTGGGCGAGAAACAGGGCGCTTTCAGCGGTGAAACCCCAGGCCGGTTCGACAATTGGCGCCTGATCGCACCCATCGGAGTCGGTGCCGACCATGCCGGGAACGTGTACGTCGCATGCGGCCCCTACGCGAAAGCACAAGGCGGGACCGCCATCATCCAGTCCTACGCCCCCAACGACCGATTGAACTGGCGCCTCATGAGCACGGAATGGCTCGATACCGCCGATTTCGATCGGACCTCCGATGGCGCCGTTCTCTTCGGCAGTAAGCACAGGTATTCCCTGGATCTTGACCAACCGCCGGGCAGGGAATGGGCGCTGCAAGCCGTCACACTCAATCCGGACCTCTTTCCCGAGGATCCAAGACTACACTCCGCAGCCGTCGGCGGTGTCTGGCACCGAGTTATTGATGGGCACTCATTCCTGTTCTTCCCCGATATGAACGGCGGCAGGCTCTTCATCTATCGGTTCGAACCGAATACCTACGGAGAGATCGCCATCCCCTGCGCAACCATCACGACCGACCAGATCTGGATCGATCGCGATGGGAACGCCGCCTCCGCGCCTGACGAAATCCAACCCAACACGACCGGCGAGACCCGCGGCTGGTTCGTGGAAGCAAACGGCACGGTCTGGCAAGCAACACGACACGCAGGCATCTTCGCCTACCCCATGCTCAACATTTCCGAACGTGGCGTTCCCCAATATGAGCCCAGCAACAGAACACATTTTGAACAGCCCCAACCCTTTTCCGAACTCCGTAGGATCGTGTACGACCGCTCCCACGATGCCATGTACCTCGGCGGCTCCACGCCCCAAGCAAAAGCCGAACACTGGAAGCCGATGGGCCCCAATCTGATCAAATTCGAGCAGTGGCATGCGCAGCCCAAAATTGGCTGGCATAAGGTCCTTCCACACGAAACCGCACCCGGTGGACATGAATCGTTCGAGCCCTGCGACCTCGCCGTCGAAGGGGATTACGCCTTCATCGTCTATGCCGGCCGCCTCCCCTCCCAAAACCTGCCGACCGGAACCGTGATGATCCTCAGAAATAAGAGCGGTGAGCACGTCGGCCATATGCAACCCTCCGGAAATCGCACAGGCACGGTTCCCATGGACGCCCTCCAAGACATCGTTCACAGCATCAACGCCTACCAACGTTCCGACGGGGAGTACCTGATCCTGATTGAGGACGACGGATACACCAAAAACCTCCTCTACCGATGGCACCCATAACCTGCCACAACCAAACTCAATCCAGAGATTTGCCGACTGCACTCAGGAAAAGGCGATTCGCACGGTTGCCATTGCGATCACGTTCAGCTTCATAAGCAGCTGTCACAAAGAATCGCCAATACGCGATCGTTTCACAGGCTGTTCGCCTTCCGGACGGTGGCTGATTCTCCTGAACGGAAAGCAGGAAGAGGATCGTGGGATGTGAACTGCGGTCCGAGAGGGAGTATCAATTCAACAGATACCCAGGACACGATCGTTTCCTTTCGCGGCACACCCTTAGGGACAGCGGGAAACGGAAACGGGAAACAACATCAACTCAAACTGCCGCTGTAGTCACAGCACCAACGCTTTCCGGCAAAACGCAAGCGGGCAATGCGGGGACGCAACCCGCCCAGGGATAACCGGGAAGGAACGACGCGATGGCGTCGCAACGGGAAAGGCCGTTACAACCGGCTTCTCCCACCTTTTATCCCCAGCCGGAGAGTCGTTCCTCTCCATGCCAAAAAAATCCCAGGGGGACAGGGGGACATAGTCCACCGGCATGCAAACCCAAGCCCCGCCGGCAGCCCATTGACATAAACCAACAAAGGCAGTCCCCAGACTCCATCACAAAACTAGAAAACCGTGCCATAAAATACCCCGCGCGCGCTCATTCGATGAGTGTACTTGTCGATACCCTTTGTCTTTGCAATTTCGCCCCACCAATCCTTGATAGCCCATTCAGGATGTTGATCGTAATGCGGCTGACCCGCCCGGATATGAGTTGGGATTGTCGATCCAACCTTGATGTTTCTCGATTAAAAAATTAATTAGATTTATCCCTCCCCTTTCCTTAATCGGATCCCTCGTAACCGGAATTGGGAAACCTAAATCGAGCCTGGATTTTTGACCAAATTCCTTCAATTATACGCTCTGATGATTCTGGGCGAAATTTAAGACAAGGAGAACCCAATTTCTCAAGTATGATTTTTATACCTTCGGTGACTATAGAATAAAAAGGAAATACCAATATTCCCTCAGGAATTGTATCCAATTCATGTAAATCCACTTTGATCGCTGTAGCATTTAAATCTGCTTCGTCTCGCCTGCCGCAAACCTCACATATGGGAGTTGGAAAAATTTCACCATATCCTGACGAAATTCTTGGAACGATTTCAAAAATATCATGAAACGGTGGCCTGCAGGGTATTAGATGAAGACCTATCCCATCAAAGGGATGTAGCCAATTTGCCAAAAAGGATTCAATGAGAATAATGCCACCAAATAAATAATATCCAGCAGGATTTCGTTTTTTAAATTTTACAATCTTGGCCTCCCCAACCATGATGCCAGGTTGAATAAGGGATGCATTTAAAGAGCAATTTGTAAGCTCAAAAAGTTCCATACGAAGCTTCGAGAAATCTTCAACAGGCAAAGGACTAGGCGTTCGTTTTAAAATTTTAATAAAACTATTGGGAGGAATTATTGGAAGCCGAGCTTGAAGACCCCAGGTTTCTCCACACGAGTAACACCGAATCACAGGCAAATACATATGATCAAGCCAAATTTCATTTTTATCCGATCCAAATTCATATTCCATTATCCATAGATCACGCATATTATTACCTCTTATTCGCACCCCTTCAGACAAATACTCTTTAAGCATGAAAGACCGACTTCCCTCAACATCGTTTCCAGTCCTCCATCGAATAATTTATTTCCTCTGGTCTGCAGGTCTAATGATTTCTGAAAAGTAATGAAGCCATTGCTTGATGTGTCTATTCTCGTTAAGGCATCTCGACAATTTCACGAACGGACCAGGGTGAGCCTTCAATAATCCTTTTCGCCCATGTTCCACAGTTAATGATCATGAATGAGTAGTAACCTCCATCCTGGTTGCGAGGACCTCGATTTCGTTCGGCGGATTCATGAGCGAGACGGAACGCTCTATGTGGTTCCCAAGTATATGTGGTCGGGTATTCCGGCCTCAGCCCAAGTCCGCCGTTTGAGTTCTCCTGTCCGATGTATCGCGAACGTCAGCAACGAAATTGCTATGTTAGAAGATCTGCCTGACGGCCAAGCGACCGCCTAATTTCCTGACGATTCTTCGTCTCTCGCGGTACACCGGTATGAGGTATTTTTTTGTGGGTGATAATCGCGCCATAATGAGCGCGGCCTCTTTAGTTGATGGTTAAAGTTCAGGTTCTGATCGGATTGTATGATGGATTTGTGGTTGAGTCCATCCCAAAGATCGAT
>CALLYA010000061.1 GCA_937875495.1 uncultured Verrucomicrobiota bacterium | reverse complement strand
ACTGAATCGACTGAATCGACTGAATCGACTGAATCGACTGAATCGACTGAATCGACTGAATCGACTGAATCGACTGAATCGACTGAATCGAGCGAATCGAGCGAATCGACGGAATCGCAGGACAATATTCGGTTGGACATTACCAGCCACATTTGCATAAGAAGATGACTCCACTTTTTTTTGAAGCGCAATGCAACGGGGGGGAACGGGGCGATGTGGAACATCATTAAGGGGCTGTTGCCGGGTATCATCTTGATCGCCGCAACCTCTTCCATCCTGTTATTATCCGATACCCAAAGGAATCGGAATCACAACCGGAGTACCGATTCGCAGAAGACGATCGCCATCTTCTATTACTCCAGTCGCGGGGCCGTGGAGGACTGCAGGGACGGTGTCTTGCAAGGTCTCGCCCAAAGGGGTTGGATGGAGGGGAAGAACCTCAAGGTCGTGCAGTACAATGCCGAAAACGATATGCCGACCGCGTCCACGATTGCGACCACGATCCTCAATCAGCCCTATGATCTCGTCGTCACACTGACCACCCCCTGTCTCCAAACGTTCGCGGCGGTCAACAAGCATGGCGGAAAGACGCACATCTTCGGAATGGTCACCGATCCTTACGGCTCCGGCGTCGGCATTCGTTCAGAGCAGCCGGGTGACCACCCGGCACACCTCGCCGGCGCAGGTACCTTTCAACCGGTCGAAAAGACCTTCGAACTTGCCAAACGCGCCAACCCCAACCTCCAGAAGGTCGGCACCGTCTGGAACCCCGCCGAGGCATGCTCAGAGGCATGCACCATCAAGGCACGCGCCATTTGCAAGGAACTCGGGATCGAGCTTCTCGAGGCCACGATCGAAAACTCGGCAGGGGTGCTCGAGGCCTGCAATTCACTGGCCGCACGCGGTGCACAAGCCCTCTATTTTGGAGGCGACAACACCGTGATCGTCGCCGCGGGCTCGGTCCTCAAGGCCGCCGGCCAGGCCAAGATCCCCGTCATCTCCAATTCCCCCGAATTCGCACCCCAAGGCGCGATGCTGAATATGGGAGCCGACTATATTGATGTCGGTATCATCGTCGGCGCCATGGCCGGGGATGTGCTCTCGGGCCATCTCGATCCGGCGGATGTCGCCATCAGAGACATGGTGCCGGACTACATCTCGGTCAACCTCCAGGTGGCCAAGAGTATGCCCGATTGGAGCCTGCCCGAGGACATCGTGGAGCGCGCCAAGCTGCTTGTCATGGAAGACGGCACCGCCGTCGACCGCCTCGCCGAACGGGCCACCGGTCCCACCACGCCGGTGGCAGCGGCCGGCAAGAATTATCGGTTTGGGATCGTCTACTTCGGACCCGACCCCGGCGTGGAGATCTCCATTCAGGGCCTCAAGGACGGTTTGGCCGATCTCGGCTATATCACCGGCAAAAACACCGAGTACCTCCAGCAACACGCCAACGGTGAGGTCGCCCTCCTCCCGCAGATCCTGTCCGGAATGGACAACAGCGCCATGGACATGATCTTCACCTTCACGACGCCCTGTCTCGCCGCGGCCATCGCCAATGCGCGCCAGACACCGGTTGTTTTTACGACCGTATTCGATCCTATCGCCGCCGGAGCCGGCACCTCGTTCGCCGACCATGCCGCGCACCTCACCGGGATCGGCTCCTTCCCGCCCGTGGATGAGACCTTCAATCGGATCCGAGAGGCTGTTCCATCCCTGCGCCGCCTCGGCACGCTCTACAACGCCTCGGAGGCCAACTCGGTCAGCGTCATCAAGCGGATGCGTGAGATCACCGCCAGGCATGGCGTCGAATTGGTCGAGACCACCGTCAGCGCTTCCGCCGAGATTTATCAGGGCGCCCAGGCGCTGGTCGCTCAGAAGATCGACGCGCTCTGGGTCACCGGCGACAACACCGTCGTGCAAGGCATCGCCGGCGTCGCCAACGCCTGCCGCGACGCCAAGATCCCACTGGTCCTCAACGACGAACCGTTCGTTCATGAGGGCGCGCTTTTCTCGGTCGGTCTCGGATTCTACAAGCCGGCCTATGCTGCTGCCGCCCTCGCCTCCCGCATCTTGCACGGGACCGCTCCGAAGGACATTCCCTTCCAGAACATCTCCGAGGTCCAGGTCTGTGTGAATTTCCGGGTCGCACGGAGACTTCAACACACCTTCTCCCCGCAACTCCTGGGCAATCTCACAAACGTGGTGGCTCTGCCGGACCGCTTTGAGCCGGCGCGCCCAGCCCGCATCCACGCCGCGCTCCCTGACGAACTGCTTGGAGCCGTCACCACAGCCTTGGCATCTGTCGGGCTCACCAGGGATCGCGACTGGACGGCAGCCGTGGCGTCAGACCCACAGCCCGATCTCGTCCTCTGTTCGCAGGACCAGCATGCCGCGCTTGCCAAGCAGTTTCCCGACATACCAGTCTTCCCGCTCACCGCCGCAACGGGGGAAAACCCCACCGCTATTGCCAGCCGCTACGCAGTGCCGATCCTGCGCATCCTCTGCGGCGTGTCCCCGGATCAGGCGCTCGTCTCCACAGCCCTTCCCACCAAGGCCACGACGAGCCGTCCCCGGCAGAAGTGGAACATCCATTACCTCAGCTATATCGAGGCCCCAACCACCGAGGCGACTTACAAAGGTCTGATCGCAGGACTCAATGACGCCGGCCTCATCGAGGGCGTTGATTACACCCTCAAATCCGTCTGTGCCCAAGGCGATATCCCCTCCCTTCAGACCATGGTCGAGCTGGCCCTCGC
Organism: uncultured Verrucomicrobiota bacterium; assembly: GCA_937875495.1. Lineage (GTDB taxonomy): Bacteria > Verrucomicrobiota > CALLYA01 > CALLYA01 > CALLYA01 > CALLYA01. The sequence continues at coordinate 6,925 of CALLYA010000061.1, read as the reverse complement.
CGCGGACCCCGACATGATCGTGCTCTCCTCCACGCCCACACTTCAGGCCGCCGTGCGAAAGGTCAGAGACATTCCCGTGATTTTCGGCTGTGTCGGCGATCCGATCGCGGCCGGTGCGGGGACAAGCAACGAAGACCACCTGCCCAATTTCGCGGGGGTCCTGACCATGAGTCCGTTCGAGGAGATGGTCCAGATCGTGAGAACCAGCCTACCCGGCGCCCGTTCCATCGGTACGCTCTACGTCCCGTCTGAGATCAACTCGGAGTGCTTCCGGCAGGCCCTCGAAACCGCCGCTGAAGCCGCCGGTCTGAAACTTATCGCCAAGGCCAGCTCGACCGCGTCCGAGGTTCCACAGTCGGCCATGGCGCTTGTCTCCTCCGGAGTCGATGTCATCTGCCAGATCTCGGATAACCTGCACGGCTCCGCCTTCGCCGCCATCGCTCAAGCCGCACAGCGCGCGCAGATCCCCCTCTTTTCCTTCGTGAGTACCATGGCTGAGACCGAGGGCGCAGCGCTCGCGCTCGCACGCGATTACGAACAGGGGGGACGCGATATGGCAGCCCTCGTACAGCGCGTGATGCAGGGGGAATCCCCCGCCCAAATGCATTTCCAGCCTATCAGCAAAACCGAGCTGACCATCAATATCTCCAATGCGGCCCACTATAACCTGAAATTCCCGCAGTCCCTTCTGGAGCAGGCAAATCGAGTGCTTCAATGACTCCCTGGTGTCGGAAGCATCCGACTTGGCAGGTCAACCCTGAGATCTCGGCCTGCTTCCAACCAGCACCACCCCCCTGTATCGGCACAATCTTCCGTTCATCCCTGGCAAAGGCTGGCTCGATCATGAGAATCGAAAGAGAAAGAACCACTCAACACTTCGCCCTCACCATCGCGGGGCGCCTCGATGCGGAGTCCGCCGGCGCCTTGGAGAGCGAGTTCGAGGAGATCATCCGGAGCGGACCGCACACCGTGCTCCTGGACATGCAACAGATCGAGTACATCAGCTCTGCCGGCATCCGGATCCTGATCAAATCGCACAAATCACTCAAGTCATTGGAAGGCCGACTCTCCATCGTAGCCGCCTCACCCATGGTCCGAGAAGTCCTTGATTTGACCGGCCTCAACCACCTCTCGGCCGATATCCCACGCCCCGGGGCTGTGTCCCCGCCGGAATCGGAGGCCGCCACCCGTGGTAAATTCGGATCGATCGAATTCGACGACCACCGCGTCGCGGACAATGACACGGCGTTTCGAGGTAGCTTGCACGGGGACCCCCAGGCCGCGCTCCTCAACGGCATCGAGCCGGGCGCGACCCGAACCTTGAGTCTGCCCCAGGAGGTCATGGCAGTCGGTCTCGGAGCCATGGGTAGTGGGTTCCAGGATTGTAAAGACCGGTTCGGCGAGTTCCTGGCCGTCGCGGGCGCCGCCGTCTATCGCCCGACCGATGCGCCCAATGCCTCGGCGGATTACATGCTTCAGACCGGTGCGTTGCAGCCATCGGTCGAAGCGGTTTACGCCATCCATGCCCAGGGCAGGTTCGGGCACTGCATCCGCTTCGAAGACGATGGCGCCAGCCCGGGTGCACCGCTGTCCGCTCTGGTGCGGCTCGCACAGAAGCAGTGCCACAGCGAGGCGGTCGCTGTGGCCATGATTGCAGAATCCGCCGGCCTGATCGGGGCCGCCCTCAAACGCTCACCGGCCGATCTTCTCCCGACACAATCGATGTTTCATCACCCCGAGATCCGCCAATGGCTCGATTTTACTCCGGAAAGCGCCCACAAGCGGGCACTGGCGCTCGTGGTCGGGTTTGCGTGCGACCTCGATTCCGCCGAGGGAGTGCCCTTCATGCGCCCAATGAGTCCCGGAACCTCCTCACTGCTCGGTCATTTCCACGCCTGTGCCTTCACCTATCGGGCCATGCCCGGCGGACCGCTCGATCTGAGGGATACCGTTCATCTTCTCTTCGAGGAGCAGGCCATCCTCGATGTCATGCACCTGCTCAATGATCAGCGCGACATCAGTGGATCCGGCGAGAGCCTTCTCAAACGCGGCGCCCTCTGGTGCGCTCCGCTCACTTTCGAATCGATCGCCCAAGGAGGTGCTCAATGAATGTCCTGATCAGCACACTCACCATCGGCCTGATCCTCTCGCTCCTGGCCTTCGGAGTCTATATCTCCTTCCGGATCTTCAATTTTCCCGACATCACCACCGAGGGCTCGATCACCCTGGGGGCCGCCGTCGCCGCTGCGCTGATCCTCCACGGCAGCGAAAACCCGTCCTGGTTTACCACCCCCTGGGCGGCGACCCTGCTCGGCGGTCTCGCCGGAGGCGTGGCCGGCGTCGCGACCGGAGTGCTGCATACGCGATTCAAGATCCATGGCCTGCTCTCAGGCATACTCGTGATGACCGCGCTCTACTCGATCAATCTGCGGGTCATGGGCCAGAGCAACCTCTCGCTCAATGACGTGCCGACCATCTTTTCAGGGCCCCAGTTTCTCGCCGAACAGCTCCATCCCGCGCCCGCCGATGGCGGGGTCAATCAACTCCCATTCGCAGGCTGGAATCTTTTCGTGAACGACCTGGCCGCGCTCGCCTTCACTCTGCTCCTGATCGCCGCCGTCGGCGCCGCGCTCTATTTCTTCTTTCGTACCAATCTCGGTACCGCCATGCGCGCCACCGGTGACAATGCACAAATGATCCGGGCCCTGGGTAGCAATACCAATGCCATGCTCGTCTGGGGACTCGGCCTCTCCAACGCCCTGATCGCTCTGGCCGGCGCCATTTTCGCCCAGTACCAGAAGTTCGCCGATGTCCAGATGGGCTTCGGTATGGTCGTGCTCGGCCTGGCCAGTGTCATCATCGGCGAGGCACTGGTCCGCTCACGCGATCTCGTCCTCACGATCATCGGCTCGGTGATGGGGTCCCTCCTCTTCCGACTCCTGGTCGCTATCGCCCTGCAATGGGGGCTGAATCCCAACGACCTGAAGCTGATTACCGCCGGGTTCGTCTTCATCGCGCTCGTCCTGCCCGGGTTCGTCTCCAAGCTCGGGAAGCGGAAAGTGGGAGGCTTGCAGCATGCTTAGGATCACCAACGCCACTAAGACATTCCACCCCGGTACCCCGAACGAGGTCCTTGCCCTGCAAGGCGTGGATCTCCATCTGGAGCCGGGCGACTTCCTCATCGTTATCGGCACCAACGGCTCCGGAAAATCGACGCTGCAAAACTCGGTCGCCGGGACGTTTATGCTCGATTCCGGGAGGATCCGACTCAATGGCCATGATATCACACGTTGGCCGGAACATAAGCGCGCACGGTTGATCGGTCGGGTCTTCCAGAACCCCTTCAGTGGGACCGCGCCCAACATGACGATTGCCGAGAACCTCGCCCTCGCCGCGCGTCGTGGAAAGCCCCGCGGACTCGGCTGGGCACTGAACAGGGAGACACGCGACCGCTTTCGTGAGCAGGTGCGTGCCCTCAACATGGGCCTCGAAGATCGAATCGATAACGAAATCGGTACCCTCTCCGGCGGGCAACGCCAAGCGCTCACCCTCTTGATGGCATCGTTCGTGAAACCGAACCTGCTCCTGCTCGATGAACATACGGCCGCGCTCGATCCGAAGACCGCCGATCAGGTGATCCACCTGACCAAGCAGGTCGTCGAACGCGATCGGCTCACCACGCTGATGGTCACGCACTCCATGCAGCAAGCGGTCCACCTCGGCAACCGCCTCATCATGATGCACAAAGGTCGTGTCATCCACGATATTCGTGATGATGAGAAAAAACGGATGCGGGTCGAAGGCCTTCTCGACCGCTTCGAAGAGGTCCGCCGGGTCGAGGCGCTCGACCTACCCGCTGCCGAGCTCCTGAAGGCGGCCTATATCTGACCCCACTCCAACAAGGCGGTGCACGATGCGTTTCCCATCGATCGGCTCCATCGCGGTGGCCTTCTGGGTCGCCGCCTGCGCGCTCGAAATTGTCGCCACCGAGATCCCGTTCCCCGCATCCCAGGCCTTTCGCCAGGAGATCGCACTGACCCTCGGCCCCGACTCCGGCCTGCCCGCCGAGCCGATCGTCGGCCTGCGCATCGACGCACACGGCATCCCCTGCGTTTGGACCCGGGAGGGGCGCCTATTCCGGATTGAGCAGCCCGAAGGGGGATACTCCAGCACGCAATGGCAAGCAATAGAGCCCCATCACGAGCCCTCTCCGTTCGACCTCCGTGGGATTCAACAGCTGGTGCAGCTCCATAACGGGAAGATCATTGCACTGACCGAATCAGGCCAATTGGTGGAGCACGCGCCCACCGGCAGATGGACCCCGATCGTGGGCCCGGACTGCGGAACAATCCATCAAATCGCCGCGCACCCCACAGATCCCCTAATCGCTGTCGCCAGCGACAGGGGGCTCTGGCTCCAAGAATCCAATACCTGGAACCTACTCAGACCCACGGATGCGGATATGCGCGCATGGGGGGGCGGAAGCATCCGCGGGGTCGTCTTTACCCCCGACGGCCGCCTCGCCTTCGCCTCCAGGGCCGGCGTTGGTATTCGCCAGCCGGTCGGAACATGGCGCTTCCTCGAGGCAAAAGACGGCTTACCATGGAACGATTTCACCTGTATGGCCGCCGGCCCGGACGGCACCATCTGGTTCGGCACCACCAAGGGGCTGATCCGGCTTCAGGCCGCGGAATGGCACTACCGCCAAGGGCCACGCTGGCTGCCGGACGATCACGTGAATGCCATCGCCGTCGATGACCACGGAAACGCATGGGTCTCCACGCCCGGCGGGGTCGGAGCGATCCGTTTCCAACCGATGACCCTGGCGGAAAAGGCCGCCTACTACGAAAACGAAATCGATCGCTGGATCCGGCGTACCCCTCTCGGTTACACGGCCGAGGCATACCTCCATACCGCCGGGGTCCGTGCGAGCGCTGATCCCCAGGACAGCGATAACGACGGCCTCTGGACTGCGATGTACGGCGCCGCAGAGTGCTTCGCCTTCGCAGCCACCGGCAGGATCGAGGCCCTGAACCGCGCCCGCGGCGTCTTCGAGGCGCTCAGCTTTTTGCAGGAGGTCACCCAGGGTGGCGAACATGCCCCCCCGGTTGGTTTCGTCGCACGCACCATTTTGCCGACCTCGGGGCCCGATCCCAATCGAGGTCGGCTCGAACGCGACCGGCGGCACCAGCAGTCCGCCGATCGATTGTGGAAGGTGTACGAGCCGCGTTGGCCCAAAAGCGCCAGCGGCAAATGGTATTGGAAGGGCGACACCAGCAGTGATGAACTCGATGGTCACTACTTCTTCTACGGACTCTACTACGATCTCTGCGCGGAGGATGAAGCGGAAAAGGGGCGGGTCCGCAACGTCGTTGCAGCCTTGACCGATCACCTCCTGGAGCATGGCCTGACACTGGTGGACCACGACGGCCGGCCCACACGCTGGTCGGTGTTCGCCCCACAATCGCTGAACCGTGATCCGGATTGGTGGGTCGAGCGCGGACTGAATTCGCTGAGCGTGATGAGCTATCTCGCAGTAGCCGCTCATGTCACCGGTCAGAACCGATACCGCGAGGCATGCGATACACTTGTCGAACAGCACGGTTACGCCCAGAACGCGATGTACCCCAAGGTCCAGAACGGCCCCGGATCAGGAAATCAATCCGACGACGAGATGGCCTTCATGTGCTTCTACAACCTGTTGCGGTACACGCATAACCCAGAGCTCAAGACGCAGATGCGGACTGCGTTCTACCGCTACTGGATCAATGAGTTCCCCGAGAGAAACCCCTTTTTCAATTTCGCATACGCGGCCATCAATCGTGAGCAAGAGGGCCGGAACCCCTTCGGTCCGTACAGCCTTTCGCCTTGGACCGGGTGGCACTCCGACGCCATGAAAACCCTCTATGGCTTTCCCTTGGATCGGGTCAATTGGCCGCATCAAAACAGCCACCGGCTTGATCTCATTCCGTTGGGAGCACACGCCGCCCAGGATTTCGTGGAACCGGATTCTGTTCCACGCGGACACCTCGCAGATGGTAAGGTGCTTCCCATCGAAAATCGGCATTTCAATCACTGGAATACCGATCCTTGGCGACTCGATTACTCTGGCGACGGGCATGTGTTAGGCTCTGGCACTGTCTTTCTCCTTCCCTATTACATGGGCATTTACCATTCATTCATTGATCGGCCATAGTATGCGGCTGTCATCCGCAACGCTTGCGATACAACAGCCCCCACTGAGGACACCTGATGCGATTGATCCTAACCGCCCTGATTTCCCTCTTGCCCGCCGTCTGTCAAGGCTTCGATTGGCCCCTGGAGGACACGGCCGTCGATCGACTGCTGCGGGAACAGAGCAAAGAATATCGGTTTATGGCCGAGGAGGTCGCTCAACGACAGGGGTACTCCATCGAGACGAGCGAGGAGCCGACCCTCGGGGATGTCACCGTTCGGAACGGCCGGGCGATGATTCGCCTGAATCCCACATTGAAGGGGGCGCGGAGGATCACAGTTCTGATCTGGGAGATGGCCAACGCCTACCAGCGTCCACGCTTCGACGAGATCGATCGCCGTGCTCGAACCGGGGTGATCCAATCGCATGTCGAATTCGGCCTGCGTATGGAGATGGTCGAATACGATTCCTTCCGCCATCATCGACGGGTCCTTGAAGACCTACAAACCGCACTCGTTCCCATCACCCCCGATTACCTCTTCTTCATCAACCCGGGGCTCCCGGGGCTCGAAGCCTATGAAATCCCCTATGTCCACGACTATATCGAGGCTCAAGGGACCAGCGGGCACACGCGGCACTACGAGCGGTGGTACTACCACCAGATCGGGCAGTCGCCACCCTTCTGAGCACCGCTTCCAGCCCCGGTTGGCACCTGGACCGCTCAGGTCATGTCCCACCGTCACTTCCCCC
>CALLYA010000060.1 GCA_937875495.1 uncultured Verrucomicrobiota bacterium | reverse complement strand
ATTTTTGTGCTGCACAGGTATTCTACTTCGCGCCGCACAAGAAGTGGTATTTGGTCTATCAGCTCGGCGTTCCCGGCGCGGATAAGATGTGGGTCGCCTATTCCACGACAGACACGATTGGGGATCCGAGTTCATGGACGCGGGCGAAACCGATGCTGGACGGCGGCGCGGAGGACCCGCGGGTTGACGGTGGGTTGGACTATTGGATCATATGTGACGACGAGCGTGCCTATCTGTTTTTCACGAGCCTCAACGGCAAGCTCTGGCGGATGTGGACGCGGCTGGAGGATTTTCCTAACGGTTTTGACCATTGCGAGGTTGCCTTGAGTGCTTCGATCTTTGAGGCAAGCCATACATACAGGCTGAAAGGGACGGACAAGTATCTGACCATCGTCGAGGAGAACGGCCGCAGGTATTACAAGGCGTACGTCGCCGACCGTCTGGATGGGGCGTGGACGCCGCTGGCCGACACTGCTGAACGGCCCTTTGCCGGGTGGGTCAACATCCGGCCTGCCGCAGGGGTGGAGCCATGGACGGACAATGTCAGCCACGGTGAGCTGATCCGAGACGGCGTCGATCAGACAATGACAATCGATCCGAATGATTGGGGATTTGTATTTCAAGGCATGTTGGAGAGGGATAAAGCAGGCAAGGGATACGGCCGGTTCCCTTGGCGCATCGGGATTTTGAGGCCGGTGAAAAGCTTGCCATAATGCGCGCGTCTGGCCGATGTACGCTGGGTTGTCTGTTCCGTCTGCCTGTTTTGTGCTGGACAAAGTCCGGGTGGCCAACCCAGGCTGGGAATCAGGGCAAATTCAACATGAACCATCTCGCGGGGAGTCGGACTGATGCCAGCAGATCATCTCTTTCGGAATTCTATTCGCATCGTCATCGCGCTGATTGCCTTCGGCCTTTTTCGAATCGATTTGGTTGTGGGCGAAGACTCGCAACGGCCGAACTTCATAATCATCTTCACGGATGACCTCGGGTATGGCGATTTGGGCTGTTATGGCCACCCGACGATTCGCACGCCCAATCTGGACCGGATGGCGGGGCAGGGCATGCGTTTCACGCAGTTCTACTCTGCGGCCTCGGTCTGCACTCCGAGCCGGGCGGCATTGTTGACGGGGCGGTTACCGATTCGCAGTGGGATGTGCAGTGACAGCCGGCGCGTTCTCTTCCCGGATTCGGCGGAGGGGCTGCCACAGGAGGAGGTGACCCTTGCCGAGGCGTTGAAGGCGCAGGGGTATGCGACGGCGTGCATCGGCAAATGGCACCTTGGGCATCACCCTGAGTATCTCCCGACGCGTCATGGTTTTGACACCTATTTCGGGATTCCCTACAGCAATGACATGCGTCCCTGTCCCCTGATGCGCAACGAGGAGGTGCTTGAGGAGCCGGCTGAGCAGGCGACCTTGACGGCTCGGTACACGGAGGAGGCGATCGGCTTTATCAAGGCGCACCGGGACGAGCCATTTTTCCTGTACTTCCCGCACACGTTCCCGCATGTCCCGCTCTTTGCCTCTGACCGGTTCAAGGGCACGAGCAAGCGCGGTCTGTACGGTGACGTTGTTGAGGAGCTGGACTGGAGTGTGGGCCAGGTTTTGGAAGCGCTTGAGGAGTGCGATTTGGGGGATCGCACGTTGGTTGTATTCACCAGCGACAACGGCCCCTGGCTGACGCAATCGGAACGCGGCGGCTCGGCGGGGCTATTACGCGAGGGAAAGGGCAGCACTTGGGAAGGTGGCATGCGTGAGCCGGCGATCGCCTGGTGGCCGGGGCAGATCGGGGCAGGGCTTGTGAGCGGTTCGCTGGCCACGACGATGGACCTGTATACGACCTGCATCCGGCTTGCAGGTGGTGAGGTGCCGAGCGATCGCGTCGTTGACGGTGTTGATATCAGTTCGGTTTTGTTGGGCGACGGGACGGCGACTCCCCGGGAGCATCATTTCTTCTATCGCGGCAGCACGCTACAGGCGGCTCGCATGGGGCCCTGGAAGGCGCATTTGATCACGCGTCCGGGGTATGGCGGAACTGTCCAGAAGCACGATCCACCTGCGCTTTACAACCTGGAGGTTGATCCGTCGGAGAAATACGAGATTGGCGAGGAGCATCCGGAGGTCCTGGCAGCGATCGCCGGGTTGATTGAGCAGCATCGCGAGGAGCTGACGGCTCCACCTTCCAGGCTCGAGCGGCGTGTTGGTGCGGGGGAGTGAGGCAGAGGCATGCGTGGTCCGCGCGCAGGGCGGGTCAGGTCAGGTCATAGCGGGCTGGGTGGGCAGATTCCTTGGGGCGTGATGTCGGCGTGAGTGCCTTAAGGTGCTGGTGATTCCGGTGGCAGTACAATAGACTCTTCTTGCGATTCCCGTTGCCGCCGATTGGGGATGAGGATTGGAATGATGAGGATGAGGATGAAGAGGAGCCTTTGGAAGATGAAGCTCACGCATTGCCTATTTGTATTGGTTGTTTTGCTGGCTGGTCTTGGGCCTCGGCCTGCGGGTCTGGGTGCGGAGGACCTCTTGATTGCCGACTTCGAGGGCTCCGACTATGGCGCGTGGAGTGTGACCGGCGAGGCGTTCGGTCCCGGGCCGGCTCGAGGGACGCTGCCGGGCCAGATGGAAGTGAGTGGATTTGAAGGTGCTGGGCTGGTGAATTCCTTCTTTGGTGGTGATGTCACGACAGGTGTCCTGACCTCGCCGCGGTTCACGATTGAGCGCCCGCACATCAATTTCCTGATCGGCGGTGGCATGCACGCGGGCAAGGCGTGCATGGATCTGCTGTTGGATGGCGCGGTCGTGCGCACGGCAACGGGACCGAACGACCGGCCGGGTGGTACGGAACGATTGGGTTGGGAATCGTGGGATGTCTCTGACCTGGTTGGGCGTGAGGTGCGGATTCGGATTGTGGACGAGGTGAGTGGTGGCTGGGGGCACATCAACATCGACCAAATCGTACAGTCCGACCGCGCGCGCCGGACGGGACCTGCGCAGCGGACCATTGAGGTGCGGAGCCGGTACTTGCATCTGCCGGTCAAGACGGGCGCGGAATCGGTCCGTTTGCGGCTCATGGTGGATGGTGAGGCGGTGCGCGCGTTCGACATAGAGCTGGTATCGGAGGCGCCTGATTTCGTTGTGTATGCGGATGTCTCGCCATGGTCGGGTGCCAGGATGGAGCTGGAGGTTGATCGGCATTCGGATGGGGAGGCGGCGCTGGCGGCGATTCGTGTTTCGGACGAGTTGCCGGAGGCGGAGCGATTGCGGCGTGAGACGTTCCGGCCGCAGTATCACTTCACGTCCAACCGGGGCTGGCTCAACGACCCGAACGGATTGGTTTTTTACAAAGGCGAGTGGCATCTCTTTTACCAGCACAACCCCTTCGGCTGGAACTGGGGCAACATGCATTGGGGGCATGCGGTGAGTACCGATCTGTTTCGCTGGCGTGAGTTAGGCGAGGCGATCCACCCCTGGTCAGAGGTTAAGGGAGCGGCTTTCTCGGGGTCTGCCGTGATGGACTGGGCGGACACGAGCGGCTTCCGCGCGGGGGATGAGGTTGTGATGGTGGCGGCGTTGACGGACACGGACTCGGGCGAGGTGATCGGCTACAGCAACGACCGTGGGCGAAACTGGACGCTGTATGCGGGCAATCCGGTTTGGGAGCATCAGGGCCGTGATCCCCGCGTTCTGTGGCATGCTCCGACGCAGCGGTGGGTGATGGCTGTGTATGACGAGCAGCCCAAGTCGGAAGGTGGAGTGGACCAAGGCATTCAGTTCTTGAGTTCGGTCGATTTAAAGGAATGGCGGCTGGAGAGTCGGATATCGGGGTTCTTTGAGTGTCCGGACCTGTTTGAGCTACCGGTTCAGGGGAAGGCGGAGGCGACCAAATGGGTCTTATACGGGGCGGATGGCCGGTATGTGCTAGGTGGTTTTGACGGCAAGCGGTTCACCCCGGAGCACGACGGTCGGCATCAGGTATGGTGGGGGGATTTCTATGCCGCTCAGACCTACAGTGACGCACCGGATGGCAGGCGGGTACAGATCGGCTGGGGCCGTGGGATTGAGTTTCCGGGGATGCCGTTCAATCAACAGATGTGTGTACCGGTGGAGTTGACTCTCCGCGAGACGGGCATGGGGGTCAGGATGTATGCGGAGCCGGTGAAGGAGATCCGTGGGTTATACGTGGATGACCTGGGGATCGAGGGTATCTTGTTGAATGACGGTGTAGTGGAGCTGGAGTTCGCGGCGGAGCTGATGGATGGGGAGTGGGTATTTGAGCCGGGGGATTGTGCGTCACTGGGGGTTGTGATCGCGGGCGAAGAGATACGCTACGACTGTGCGGCGGGCCGACTGCGTGTCGGCGGGATCGAGGTGCCGTATGCGATGTCGGATGGGAGCCTGACGATGCGGGTACTGGTTGATCGCGGCTCGATGGAGGTCTTTCTGGACGGTGGTCGGGCGGCGGTTTCGCGTGGGGTTTTGTTGGGCGATGCCAAGAAACCGGTGGCGGTGTTTGCGCGCGGCGGCTCGGCTACTCTCAGGAGTGCCCGCCTGTATTCGCTGCAGCCATAGGTTGGGCCGTCCGAAAACCTAATTCGGCCACAACGAAAGCTCTCCGGGTCCGGATGGGGAGGACTCCCGCAGAGATCGCAGAGGGCGCAGAGGGGAATTGGGAGGGGGAATGCGGATAGGTCGGGGCTGTTTTCTACAACTGTCTTGGTCTACGAAAACGTATTTCACCATACCCTCCCCAAAAAAAAGGATGGATCAGGTGCAAGGCCCCAATCCACCCCAGTGGCCAGGTCGATAACGCCACCGCGTCCTCTGCGGGAGTCTCCGGATCCGGATGGGAAAGCGGTAATCTT
>CALLYA010000059.1 GCA_937875495.1 uncultured Verrucomicrobiota bacterium | reverse complement strand
CCCGCGCGAAGGTCGGAGGTCGGAGGGCTTCGCAGCACGACTTTGCGTGCTGCGGCGTGTGGGCAGTGGCCCCCACGCGAGGGTCAGAGGTCGGAGGTCGGAGGTCAGCACCAGAGCGCTTCGCGCGAGTTACTGGGGGTTGTCCCACTCGAACCGATTGCCACAATTATGGAGTCCGCTCCCTGGACCACAGTCCACTCCGTCCACTTTGTCCACTCCGTCCACCCTCCCCTCATCAGCAGGTCAAACGTCCGCAACCCCATCGCAACTGCTCCAACCATCCTCTGCGCCCTCTGCGCCCTCTGCGGGAGACCTCCCCTCATCAGCACGCCAAACATCCGCAACCCCATCGCCACCCCGCCACGCTTGTTTATTTCTAAATTGAGGCTAATTTAAACAAAATGTTGGGCATCCGAAGTGCGGATGACCGCGTGGGCTCTTGGGTTTTTGTCACTCCTAAAGAAAGGATTGAAATGATCAAGACATGGGGTCTGTTTTCAAAACAGTTTTTGTTGCTTGTGATCGGCAGCGTGCTCTGTGCGACTTCGGTCAAAGCGTTGATTATACCTCATGGTTTTTTATCTCGTGGGATGACCGGGCTTGCACTTGTTATTTATTATCAATGGCCCGTACTGCCCGTGGCACTGCTCTATGTCCTGATCAATATTCCGATCTTCGCGCTCGGACTCTATTTCGTGGGACGCAGGTTCGTCCTTTTTTCGATCCTTGGAATGGTGATATATTCCAGCACGTTGTACTTGATGAGTTGGAAACTCCCCCTTTCTGATCCGCTATTGGCCGCGCTCGTGGCAGGCGGGCTCTCCGGAACAGGTTCAGCCCTAATCCTGCGGTCGTTCGGCTCGGTCGGAGGCTCGGATATCCTCTGCGTGATCATGAACAAGCTCTTCTCGATCTCGCTCGGGACCGGTGCGATCCTGATCAACGGCGGCATCATGCTGCTGTCGGTCTTCGTCTACCCGGTGGAGATCATTTTCTACACCCTGGTCTTCGTCTTCGTCAGCGCACTCTTCACCGACAAGGTCTTTCACGGGATGAGCAAGCGCCGGATGGCCATCATCATCTCCGCGAAGTGGGAGATGATCGCCAAGGCACTCACTCAAAACCGGATCGGTGTCACCATGCTCAACGGACGCGGCGGATACTCCGGCGGGGAGTGGAAACTGCTCTATTCCGTTGTCCCCGCCTATTCCGTTCCGCTATTAAAGCAGGTGGTGATCGAGATCGACGACGAGGGCTTCATCGCGATCATGGATGCGGAGGATGTGACCGATCCCGATGTCGGGAATCAGCCGCATTGGTAATTGCTAATCCCGACCATACCGAAGGAGGTCTCTATGATGTCGATGGAGCAATGCAATCACAGGCAGCGTGGCCGTGCACTTGATGCACCCATCCCCGCCCTGAGCATGGCCTTCTTCGTCTGCGCCCTGGTCTGCAACACGCTCTGCGCCGCCACGCAGCCGGAGTTATCGCCCGCTGCTGTGGCAAACCGGGATGCCGTGAGCGAAACCAAAGGCCTCGTCGCCTTCTGGGATTTTACACACGGAGACGAGCACGCCTGGCATTCCTTCTTCGACAGCACTGTCGAAACCCGATCCTACCCTGCCTATCTCCGGCGGATCGGCGATGACGGCCTCTACTCCTCTGCGACCTGGCCCTACCAGACTCCTGAGTCCCAGCTGGTCTTCGACGCCACCGGACCCTTCGGAAACGCGGTCCGGTTCAATCGCGGCCATATCTACGGCGCCGTCGAACGAGCCGACTTCGACCGTTCGCTCTTGGACCTGACCCGAAAACGGCCCTTTACCATGATCGCATGGGTCAGGTTCGTCGGCCCCCGACACATGGTCGCCGGCATATGGGACGAGGGCGGGTGGGACAAGTATGGCGGACGCCGGCAGTTCGCCATCTTTGCCGGCCTGTTCGGCCGGCGAGGCGTCATCGCACACATTTCCGCAACCGGCGCCGCCAGCTTCCCACAATCCACAATCGAAGGCTCACAATACGCCCGCAGCCGGGCCATTGACGGCGCGCCGTTCGAAGACCACGAGTGGGTCGCATTGGCCGCGACCTACGAACCCGAGTCCAGAGAGGTGCGCGCCTACCTGAACGGAGTGTGCACCCCCCTGGCCGTGACAGACCCCGTTGCCCAGGATGTCTACCGCTTCAGCGAACCACAACCGGCCAATCCGTTTCTCTTCCCACTGCCGATCTACCATCCACGCGCCTTTGTCCTGAAATTCAATGGGTATTCCCTGGAGAAGGACGGCGTCAGCGAACATCGACTGCAGCTCGACCTCGATTCAGGGCGCATCGCCTTCGAGTCCGAGCCAGGAGAGCGCCCCACAAACACCACCTATCGCATCCGGGTAGATCTGCTGCGCGCCGGTACGAGCATCCTCGACACGCCGCTGGAGTTCTGCACCGATCAAACCTCCTCCGGCCAGCTCCCCGCTGCCCTGGAGGTCAAGCAAGGCGACTACATCCAGGCGACCCTCGAACTGCTGAACAAGACCGGCTGGCAACCGGTGGGGAGTCGCGTCCAGCGAGAGATCCTGCCCGGCGCACCCTTCACCTTCGGCCGGGCTCTCGGACTCGGCTCCGAAGAACTGGAGCACGGCTCTGAGCTCTTCATCGACGGCGTGGCCATATTCAATCGCGTGCTTACCGAGGACGAATTGAAGCGCTTGGCACTCGTGCCCTAAAAGCCCGCCCACGCGCCTACAGCCGCGGTAGACCCGCGGGAGGTCGCGCCCCTTTTGGTCCGACCTCCCGCATATATCCTCACGCCCAGCCGCGACGACTTACCTCGCCCCAACGGCACGGTTCAGCTCCACACGCACCGTTGCCTGGCTGCCAGGCTCGAGGCTGACCTCAAACCCGAGCATCGATGTACCGGGATTGGGCTGGTCATACTCCGCCGGCGGATCCGTGGAATAGATCTGCAGCCGCGTCTCCGCCGCCGTATCCACACTGAAGCGCATGGCCTTGTCTCCTATGGTGAGCAGCGCATTGTGCTCATCCACAATCTCGATCTTCGCCGAGGTCACCATCCCCCAACGCACCGTCGTCGCAGCTTCAGCGCCTTCGATCGGTTGAAAACGATCCTGAATCACCACCCGGCCGTCCTCCAACATCGACGCCTCACGTATCGCACTGCTCAATTGCCCCGCGTAGACCTTCGCCATGTCGATCACGACACGCTTCCCCTCGGCACTGAAATCAACAATCGGTGCATACCCCGATACCCGCTGATGCTCGCCGTTCACCACGAGCGTGTTGTGGGATAAATTATTGTACCGGAAAATCTTCCAGCGGTCGGAATCCTGCCGGTTGTTCCATAGGTTCATCCCCAATTGCTCGATCTTGTTGTAGCTCTCCGGTCCGAGATCCTCCGCCCAACGCTCACCCTGCGCATCCAGCACGAACGACCCGACGTCCATGTGCCCATGATTGCACGAGGGCGATCCGCCCTTGATCGCAAAATAGACCGCGCCCGCATCTTCCCAAGACCTACGGAATGCCGCGACCGGATTCGCACCCCGCCCCATCCAGGCGTGCTGCTGCGGCACGGCCGTCTTGCCGGTGTACCACGCCAAGGTCAGCGGCGCCAACCGGCTCGCAACCATCCGGGACGAACCGTTCTGCTGCCGCCACAAACGCATCTGATGCCAGTTCAACTCCGGCCGGTCAAACCGCCGCGAAAACCAGAATACCGCAGGCTGGAACCCTTCACGTCGGCCGCTGTCAGGATAGTTGAAGTAGTCACCGGTCGGACCCGTCACGTGCATGTAGTAATCGGCACTGGCAGCATACCCACCCTTCTCAGAGAGGCCGAAGTCCGTCCCCAAGACCGTTTCCAACGCCGCCAACAACATGACGTTGAACGAGGTTCCGTACACCCAGTACCCCGGTCCCTCCGGATACGCACCGTCCGGCTCGTACTCCTCCATCGCCACCTGCACACCGTTCACCGCACGATGCACCAGCGTCTTCGCCAGCTCAGGCTCGTCCTCCAGAATCGCAAGCACGCCCAGGACCATTCCCCCGTTGCAGACCTGGTTCCAGTTGTTGTTGCCGCGAACCCAACCCGCGTTCCCACGCCCAGGCTCCAAACCCTTCTGCCGGATCGCCGACTGGATCACCTTGCGCCCCTCGTCCGATAGGTCGTGGTAAAACCAGTCATACCCAATCGCCAAGGCCGACGTCATCTCCGCCACATCCAGAAAATGACTCGGATTCCAGTCCGAAAAACCGGACGCGGCCACCATCTCCATCTCGCCTCGCTCCAAATAGGCGCGGTTGCCGGTCAGTCGATACGCGAACGCCAAGTGGATCACGCGATCGAGACACTTGCGCGAGACCCCGAGCAGCCGCCGCCCCGTCATCACACGCTCGACCGGCGGCTCCTTTAAAATACGATCCGCCTTCTCCACCACCGCGTCCGCAAAACCCTTGGCCAACTCATCCCGCCCGACCAGGCCCTTGATCTCCGCCATCGCCTGCTCCGTGATCAGCAGCCGCGGATGGGGCGGGACCTCTCCCGAGAACGCCTCCGACACCAAAGACATCGGGATCTCCCGCACCTCCCCCGAGGCAGAAACCAAGCTCAAAACCGTCAGAAACAAGCCACAAAAAAAGATTCCATATCGTTTCATGCTTCCACCCTCGTTCCATCATCCAGCGCCAACCCGCATCAGGGACTCATGAATCAGCCACCACCATGCCAGCCCCATCACCGAACAGTCAATCAAACAGCCCACTGCCCCCACATCGCTGCCCTATTCATCCGAGGCGTTTGATGCTTCAATATCACAAGGTACCAAATGAACATGAGCCGAATCACAAACCTTCTCATTCCGATGAGCATGCTCCTCGCCGTCGGCTGCCAGCCCACACCAGTGAGACCGACGGATGAGACGCATTCCCGAACCACGCCCGAGACCGAATCGAGAGAATTCCAGCCTATGCCCGCATCCAACCCAGAAAACCACGCGACAACAGCCGATGGCCACCAAGTCGCCATCATCGCCGGGGGCTGCTTCTGGGGGATGGAAGAGCTCCTGCGCGAAATCGATGGTGTCCTGCACACCGAAGTCGGATACTGCGGCGGCCAAAACGAAAACGCCACCTACCACAACCACCCCGGCCACGCCGAGGCCGTGAAGATCACCTTCGACCCCAAGCGCATCTCCTTCCAAACCCTCCTCACCGACTGGTTCTTCCGTATGCACGATCCCACCACCCTGAACCGCCAGGGTAATGACATCGGGACCAGTTACCGCAGCACCATCTTCTTCTTCAACGACGAACAGAAGCAGATCGCCCAACAGGCCATCGACGCCGCAGCAGCATCCGGGCGCTGGAACAAACCGATCACCACCACCATCGAGCCCGTCAAAAACTGGTCCGTCGCCGAGGAATACCACCAGGATTACCTCCAGAAAAACCCAGGCGGCTATACCTGCCACTACCTCCGGCCGTAAGGAGCGGACCTGTCGGAGCATTCCCGCCTTTGCGGTCCCCAGGGCTCTGCAGGTTGATAGCCACCGTCCCGGCAGCCAGACCGTCTCGGTCTGGTTCTGGTGGGTAGTAGCCGTTTCGCTCGCAGGATCGCGCGTTCCATCGATTTCGATAGCGATACCGATTTCGATTTCATCGATTAAATCGATTTCATCGATTAAATCGACCCCAACCCCAACCCCAATCGCGGGATATATCGCCGGAAGAAGTGGCGCTGCAAAAAACCTGAGCTGCTGCCCTGCGCGGGGCTCACCAGACCGAGACGGCCTGGCTACATTCCTTGCCTGTTACGCACCGAAGTGATACATGATCACCTTTCCAGGATTCGCTGACCAATCGACCGGACCTTTCGCTGAACCAACGAGGAGATGATCATCATGGCTGCTGGGCGCTATACCGCCGGATTCGCTCTGAAACTCGTCGATGCAGCACTGATGCTCTCTCTAATCCTCGTGCCCGCGATCTGGATCGCCACCCCGCTGCGCCTGCCCGCACTCCAGATCGAGCTGCCATGGCAAAAAACATGGCTGCTGCTCCCCATCCTCCTGCTCTGCCTGCGCATCACACTCAAACGCGTCCTGCGCCGGCACATGCCCGACCTGCGCGGACTCGCCGAAGCCGAGCTCTACAAAAAATTCGCGCTCCTGCTGGTCACCCCCTTTCTCTTCTTCGTCGCACTCGAACAAGCACTCGAAATGGCCGGTTTCGAGGCGCACTTCTCACCCATCGTCGTCAGGGGCGACGACGATACCGAGTCCGGCGGCAACTCCACCGAGGGACCGGGACTGACCGCCTCCGACGAGTTCCGCTGGCAGTTCCAGCCCGGAGTCGTGTGGCGCGGGCGAAAGGTCAATAGCCTCGGCTTCCTCGACCGCGAAGTCTCTCGGGAAAAAGCAGCCGACACCATTCGTGTCATCTGTATGGGCGATTCGATCACCGCCCAGGGCGACCCGCCCTACTCCGGCCGCCTGCACGAGCTGCTCCAGTCCGCCCCGCCCAACGAGCAGCCGTGGGAGGCGTTCAATATGGCCGTCCATGGCTATTCCTCGGTTATCGGACTCCGCCTCTTCGAGCGCCGGGGCACCCAACTCGCGCCCGATGTCGTCACCCTGTACTACGGTTGGAACGACCACTGGCGCGGCGGCAGCATGCCGGATCGCGTGCGTCTGGCCGAACGCACCGAGGGCAGGTGGGCCAAGTCCCGCGCCGCCATCGATCAGTTGCTGCAGAAAAAACGCATCGGACAATGGGTCCTCTCCAAAGTGCAGTCCCGCCGTACCCAGGCCGCTTCCCAAGCAGGCGGCTACCTCCGGGTCCCACCCGATGAATACCGCGAGACGCTCACCCAGTTCGTTGCCGCAATCCGCGCAGCCGGCGCCGTGCCGATCCTGATCACCGCACCCCGGACCGAGCGCCCCGCGCAGCTCCTCGTCGAACGCGGCAATGCCGACTCGATCGAAGAGCTCATCCGCTTGCACGACCAGTATGTCGACCTCACCCGCCAGGTCGCACAGCAGGAGAACGTCCCGCTGCTCGATCTCGCCGAGGAGTTCCAAACGCTCGATAAATCCACACTCATGCAGGCCGACGGCATTCACATGACCCGCGCCGGCCTCGACCTGATCGCCGAGCGCCTCCACCAGACCCTCACAGACCTGGCCGCCCAGCCCGATTGGAAGGACGGCCTCTAGCCTGCAGGTCGTCCGGCATCAGTTTGCCCCATCCGGACCCGGAAAGCCTCCCGCAGAGGGCGCGGTGACGTTTTCGACCA
>CALLYA010000058.1 GCA_937875495.1 uncultured Verrucomicrobiota bacterium | reverse complement strand
TGCTGCCAGGAAACGATGCGCTAACAACATGATCCACCTGGCTGGAGTTGAGATTGCCAATCAGAGGTGATACGAGAATGAGTCATTTTTGCCTGGCCAGGAGAAGGTTGGTCAAGGAAAAAAGCAGCTCTGCCTTTCCCATCCGGATTCGGAGAGCCTCCCGCAGAGGGCGCGGTGGTGTTTTCGACCTGGCCATGGGAGTGGGTTGGGACCATGCCCCTGATCCATGCTCTTTTTGGGAGGGGGATATTCGTTTTCAGCAGACCAAGGCAGTTGGTGAAGACTGCTCCGATGAAGCTGCATTTCCCCCTCCCCATACCCCTCTGCGGGAGTTCTCCCCATCCGGCAAAGGCGGCCTTTCGTTGTGGCTCAATAGGCTTTTCGGACGGGCTCCGGTTATTCGGTCCATTGCGAGAAATAGTGGAACACAGCGGTGGTGCGGGTGAGGTCATCGATGACGAACTCGCCGAACTTGGTGAGTTCGAAGGCGTCAGTGTATTTGCGTGCTGCGGGGTAGGCCGGCTGATCGGTGGTGCCGTAGAAGGGTGGGTAGGCCTGATCCATGACGGGGACGTAGTACGACTTGCCGGGGAGGCTGTTGGCGGGACCGTAGACGCTGATGCCGGGGATGGGCAGGGCGACCTGATCGAGCTCGGAGAGTTTTTGATGTGGAGCGATGACGGGGTTGGCCCCGGCGCCGGTGATGAAGCATTGCGCGAGTGGGTTGGCACCGAGCTGGTAATCGAGATTGGTCTTGGCGAGCTCGAGGTATTCGGGGCGGCCGGTAGCGGCGTGGAGGAGGATCAGGTAGTAGGAATAGCGGCTGGACATGCCGAGCGAGCCGAACCCGATATTGGTGATCGATTTGATGGAGACCTTGTATGGGAAGCTCTCTGCGCTTCTTTGGAGCTGCCGGCCGAGGGCGTTGAATCGGTCGAGAATTTGGGCTGCGAGCTGGGGGTCTTGCTCCGGCGCGCGGAGGTATGCGAGGCCGGTATTGATATTCATTGGGATCTGCCAGTACTGATCGATCCAGCCGTTGAAATCGTCGCGTATGACCAGGCTCCGAAAGGCATTATGGTAGTGCTGGTCAGCGGTCAGGCGATAGAGCTCGACGGCTGCCCATGCCCTGTAATCGGTATCCGGTTTACTCGAGAAATACAGACCTGAGTTCACGCCGGGGATACCGAGATCGGGCGCGCCCGCGGGGTTGCCGTAATCCGAATCGGTCTCGCCCGGCAGCGGCACGGGATAGGTCGCGGGGGTTGCTTCCAGGCATGCCCAGGCGGCGAGGGCCTTGGCTTTGTAGAACGCGGCTTTTTCGGGGACATAATCGTGCAGCACGCGCGCGCCCTGGGCCAGGGCGGCGCAGGCGGCGGCGGTATCGCGGGTGCTCTTGGTGATGGCCCACATCGGCCGTTGGTCCAGGTGTGGGAGTGTCTGGGACCAGTCTTCGTAGGCGACCTTGTTGTAGGCGGCGCCGTTGGAGCTGACCATTTTTGCGAGGAAATCGAGTTCCCAGATGGCCTCATCGAGCGGGTCGGGGATGCGGTTGCCGCTTTCGGGGATATTGAGGCTGTTGTCCAGGAACTTGTGCGGTGCCAGTTCGTAGACGATCAGGAGGTCGCTGACGGCGCGCGCGGCGGTGGTCGTGTATTTGTTGTAATCGGAGGCGTCGAACCAGCCGCCGGTGAGGTCGATGTACGCACCGATTTGTTCGTCGTCGGCGGCGAGGGCGGGCGAGCGTTCGAGGACCGAGTTATGGATGTATCCGACCAATGGATAGCCTTCGTCATCGGTCAGGTGTGAAGCTGGGCGGGACCATGGGCCGGCGTACGATTCATCGAGTGCGAAGCCGCTACGCTGGAAGAAGAGGGCCTTAGCGGTGAGGTGTGCGAGTTCGTTGAAGACATTCGGGCTGATCTCGAAGGGATGGCTGCAGCCGACTCCCTCGACCCGGGCGAAATAGCTGCCTGTTGCCTCGAGGGCGGAGAAGTCGAAGGTCCAGACCTCCTCGCCGGAGAATGGCCGGAGGGTGCCATTGAGCAGGATGGTATCGGGTGCGGTTGATGCTTGGAGGTGGCCTTGCAGGACGACATTACCGGTCGCTGCGTTGACGATTTCAGCGGTCAGCTGGTTTGGGAGGGGTAGGGGGCCGAGGTCGCCGAGGTAGTTGCCGACGTAGAGGCGCTTTTCGGAGCGGGGCAGGAAGCCGATCTGGTTGACCTTGATGGAGTCGCTGACGTCGTGTGTGAAATCGAAACTGAAGCTGGCGCGCATGGGTGAATAGGCAAGGATAGCGCCGGCGGGGTCGATATAGCTGACGGAGCGAGTGGGTGGATTGGTGGTATCGGTCTCAATCGTGCCGGTGCTGTTGGGCAGTGCGTTGATGGCGAGCCAATCGAGGACCGTGCAGATCTCGGATTTGTGTGTCGGCCACTGGAGAGTGAGCTCGCGGATGAGGTGTCCGATCTTGGCGCGGGGGGCCATGCCCAGTCCAAAACCTCCGGGGTGGACACGTGTTGCTGCTGCATGGTCCGAGGGTGAGTTGCCGGATTGTGGACTGGTGAGTGCGCGTTGGATGATGGCCTCGGCTTCGGCGGATTCTTCGGCGAGGCTCAGGAGGGCGGTTTGGGTTGTAGCCGGATCTGCGATGGTGACTTGGTATGTGTGACCGGTCTGGATCGGAGTGCCGAGTTGGAGGTAGGCGGTATGCTCGACGATGGCGCCTTCGGGACCGCCGTTGAAACCGGTGACCCAGGAGCGCAGACCGACCTGATTCACAGGGAGGAAGGCACCACAGCAGAGGTCTTCGACGACGTAGGTGGCGGGGTCATTGGCGGTCTGGTCGAACAGGTGATCGGTATCGATCCTGATATGGTATTGATCGAGCGGTTTGACCTGTGTGATTTGGTAGTCCTGCGAGCTGCGCAGGCAGATGAAATCGACCTGGAGTTCGACCGGTGTGTCGGAGGGGTCGCAGGCGAGGTAGATATGGCGGAACGCGCCGCTGAAGTCCTGACCGAAGTCATCGAGTGGGATGCGCACCGGCTGCCAGGTGGCGCCGATGCCGCCGGAGATAAAATCGATGAGGTTCACCGGTTCGGACTCGTCCTCGGGGCCTGAGTAATTGAGGGAGAGCCAGATGGGCGTGGTGATTGGGGACTCCGGAGCGCGGACCCAGAGCTCGAGGAGATCCGCATGGCCGAAGGCCTGGGTGGTGCAATCGATTCGGCTTCGATAGTGCCACTGGCTCGGCATCTGCATATGCAGGAAGCAGTTTTTGCTGAAGGCAGTGGCCGGATCGCATACGCGTTCGCCGTTGTGGAGTCCGGTCAGCTCCTCGAGGTCGTCAAAGATCAACCGGTCCTTGGGTCCGACCGGCGCAACGGGCGCTGGCAGTCGCACGAGGATGTTATCGAGCAGGAGGTGCGTGGGGGTGTTTTGTTGGGGTACCTGCAGGTAGAGATGGCGGAACATGCCAGGGTAGTTCCCCTTGAGCTCGCGCACGGGGATGGCGGCCTGTTGCCATGCACTCCCGAGGGGCGCTTCCAGGTAGGGAGTGATATCGACGGGATCGGAGGCGTCGCTGGGTCCGGACCACTGGGTATAGAGCTCGATCGGACCGCTGGGGATGGGCGCGGGAGTGGCGATCTGGAAGAGCAGGATATGGTCGTCGGTGGTGAAGATATCGGGGTGATCGAGGCGGACCTTATGATTCCATCGGTTGGGCATGTCCATGCTGAGGCAGTGCTCACCGCTCGCGGCGATTGCGGGGTCTGAGACGACTGCGCAATAGCGTGAGCCGGCGACGGCCTGCTCGTCGCTATAGAGGATCTGGGTGAGTCCGAAAGCCGCCTGGCCTGGGAGGGCGATGGTGAGGATGGCGGTTGAAAGAAGCCGCATGAACGGTGTGCCGATGCCCATGGAAATACCTCATTTTACTGGTGCCGCACCGGTCAATTGGTCCGGTAAGGGAAGCGGGAGAGTAGCATTTTTGGCCACGTTGTCAGGCTCCAACGTGTCTGTCAACACCATCCATGGGCCGAGCTTCTCATGGGCCGAACATCGACCTGAGTCACGTGTTCAGGCACTGGCTGGGGATCAGTCTGATTATGGTCTGATTCGGAATCGATTCCTGGTGTGCAATGCGGCAGGCCCTCCCTGCGCCGCATAGCCGATAAAGATATCGATTCCGATAGTGATTGCGATCCCGATTTCGATAGATCCAACAGGGACTGGGTGGCTGTGAGTATGAAGGCGAGGTGTTGAATGTGGGGAGGTGATCCTGTTAGTAGGGAGCATGTTAGATAGCGCTCGCCTGCCGTCTGGTGAGCTTGATCACTAACCGCCCAGATGGGTATTGAAGAAGTCGACGACTCGGGAGCGGTTTTGCCTGTTGAACAATGGCGGTCCTCCGTGACTTGCGCCAGGAATGAGATACAGCTCGACCGGGACGCCTGCGTTACGGAGATGCACATAGAGGAGGTTGGCTTGATGTGGCGGAATCACGATATCATCGAAGCCGTGAAGGATGAGAAAGGGTGGATCGTCCGGGCTGACATAGCTAAGAGGGCTGGCCTGCACCACCTCATGAGGGTCCATTGGCTGAATGTAGAAGCGTTGGGTTGCGGAGAGGGTGTCATTTGGTGGGAGCAGGTACCCACTCGCCTTTCGGTGTAATTCGACCTGCGGCGTATTGACCTGCAGCTGCGAGGATCCGCTGATCACGCAAACGGCATGGGCTGAGCCTGATACATTGCTAATTGAGGGGCTTGCGTCGAATTCCTTTGTATCGCCTGTGGTACCGACCAGGGCTGCCAGGTATCCGCCGAACGAGTGTCCGATGACGCCGATCCGAGTGGGGTCCAGCCCGTAAGAAGCCGCGTTGGACTTCAGAAAACGGATTGCTGATTTACAGTCTTCAATCTGGGCGGGAAATGGTACTGGCTTATCGTTGTAGGGATCAGGGAATTGGGGTGGCTTATAGAACACTCGATAATTGATCTGTGCGACGGCGAAGCCCCGGGAAAGGAGGGGAATGGACCAATCGAACGGCGTCCCCTCGTTCTTGTGGCTCTTATTGGTGCCACCGCCGTGAATAAAGACGATGACAGGGAGTGGCTCGGCAGCATGTTGGGGGATATAGAGATCGAGCATATTCCTACGTCCGTGTGGGCCGTAGGAGATATCGGTTCGGACATCGAACTGATTGAATTGGAGGTCGGCGGCATCGAGCTCGGCTGGGGTTGGCTGTAATCCCGCTGGTTCAATCATTTCATAGATCGGGACGCCTCTGCCCTGGCCTGTTCGAGCCAGTAGTGAGCCGATGATGACTCCTGTCCCGAGCGAGAGGAATGCCAGCAATGCCAACAACGAAAGACTTGTCCATCTCATTGATCATCTCGATTCGCTTGGATTATTGAAGACTGAAGTCGTGTCTGAATGCCCATGCGGCGATCCAGGAGGCAGTGACCGCGATGAAGGCCATTAGCGATAGGAAGGGAAGGAACTGAAGGTCGTGATAACTGGTTGCCTGGAAACCGGACTGAGCGAATGACCTGAGTTGCTCGCGTGCGAAATCGAATCGCAGTGGATTTTGGTCCGATCCGGCAAACATGGGCATCCAGATGATGATGGCAGAGGTGCTGAGTGCGAGAATGGCAGCGGAGACGGTTCGTCTTGTCAGGGACGCGCAGAGCACCGCAATACTGGCGATCGCGGTATGCATGAGGCAGAGACAAAGGCAGGCGACGATTTCACTACTGCAATCGAACCAAGCGATTTTGGTTCCAGTGCCGATGATCAATGTGGTTGGAGTATGGATCAGGGTAAGTGACACGAGCAGACAGATCGAGTATTTCGACCAGAACCACTCATCTGGCGGAATGGGTCGTGACCTCCAGAATGACATGAGATTAGGTTCCAGGCTGGGTACAAAGGTATACACGACCGTGGCTACCATCAAAAAAACACCGATGGCGGATGATGCAGTGGTGACAAATTCGAGGGTTTTGGGAAGATGGATATCTTCGCTGGCTTGATAATGCAGGAGAAAGGCGCTCCATGCGACGAGTGAAAGAATGCCGATACTTACGATAGGGAGAAGCTCTCTCAAATGCATCACAACGAGGGCGATTCCCGGCCTGCGGTACGGCTTTCTGACTCCCCCTCGCCATTTTAGGTGTATGCTTGGGAGTGATGGCCTGGGTGGACGGCCATAATTCCCGATAGCGAGAGCAGCCAACAGACTGAACCCGATCAAGCTCCAGACGACGATTCCCGGGTCCGGCGGGTGGACCGGTACGGTATTCATGCGCCACCAACCGGCGGGTCCGATTCCGAGAATGACCTCTGCGAGACCGAACGGCTGGTAGGCGGGGGAGGCCGGTGGCAACAGAACCCCGATTATCGCCCATAAGACAATTACGGTGATGCCGAGGGCAGCGGCTCGGAGTTCGGTCGGTTGATCAAGGGTAGTGGCGGTGATCCAAAAAAAGAGTGCCAGGCAGCCTCCGAGGGAGACAACGGTTGCTGTCCAGAGTGGTGTTGTTTGAGCAGATTGGCCTGACAACAGCAAGATGATTTGAAGGATCAGTGCTGTCACCAGTAAGGGGGCAACACAGAGGAAGGCCGAAACGAGGATGTGTGCGATCCCGATTTTCCAGCGTTCGATAGGTAAGCTGAGGAGGAATCCGATTGAACCTTCGTTTCGTTCGCCTACGGCGCACTTAACAGCTATGAACAGCGCCCCCGCGCTACCAATCAACCATGCTGCGAATTGGAAATTGGCGACCAAATCGGAATTGGAACCGCCTGAAGCAAAGAAGACGAAGAGGAGCAGTGCAATGGTTAGCGTGGCTGCTCTCCACTTTTGTTCGTGCCATTCTTTGGCGAGGAGCGCGTGCCAAGGGGGGAGAATGGAGTGGTCATAGGACGTGAAATTCGAGGCAATGACCGTACCTTTGGTTATATGGCCAGGTGTATCCATACGATTCATCCGGCGGTGTTCATGGTCGGGATTGAATCCATGCGATCGGTGACGTAGGCCTCGAAAATCTCGTCTAGATTGAGGTCGACGGTCTGATAGGGCACCTCCCATTCCTGGAGAATACAGGTTGCCGCCGGGGCATCCTCAACGACTACGGAGGCATCTCGGCCATGGTTTTGAAATTGGATTATGGGAAATTGGGCGAGGACTTCTGAGGCGTATTCGGTCGGGAAGACCATGCGTTTTACATCCTCGCGCAATTTGTTGGTCGTGGCATACCGGGCGATCTTGCCCTCATGGAGGATCGCGATGCAGTCGGCCACCGGTTCAACCTCTGCCAGCAGATGTGAACTGTAGAGGATTGTGGAGCCGATGTCCTGGAGATGCGCGACCAGGTCGCGGTTGAACTCCTTTCGCATGATGGGATCGAGGGCCAGTGCGGGATCGTCAAGGATGACGACCTCGGGTCGGTGTGCGAGTGCGAGGAGCAGTCCGAGGCGGATGGCATTTCCCTTAGAAAGCTGCTTGATCTTTTTGTCGGGCTCCAGCTGCAGCTGTTGCAGGTATTGAGCCGCCAGGGCGTGGTCCCAATCCCGGTAGAACGCGCCTACAAAGCGAATCAGTTGTTCGACGGTCATCCAGCCGAACATCTGCTGATCCTCGGCGAGATAGCCGATATGGCGTCGGAGCTCGACGGCGTTGGACTGCGGATCGAGATTACATACACGAATCGCGCCCTGATCGGGCTTGAGGAGTCCGACGATGGATTTAATGAGAGTGGTTTTCCCGGCACCGTTTCTTCCAAGAAGGGCGAGGGTTTGTCCTTTGGGAAGTTCCAGGGAGACGCCTTTGAGTACGTGGTGCCGTCCGTAGCTTTTGTGCAGATCACGAATGGAGAGGGCGACTTCGTTAGTCATACCGAACTCCTGCACTTGAAGTTTTTGTTTCGGGTGAATCCAATGCGTCATCGATCATGGTGCGCAGATCGCCGCGGGAAAATCCGAGCATAAACCCCTGGCGTATCAAGCGGGTGATCTCCTCTGCGAACTTCATTTTTTGAGTTGCCAGTTCATGGAGCGGCAGCGAAGCGGACACGAAAGTGCCTTCCCCGTGTCGCATCTCCAGCAGGTTTTCGGCGGCCAACCGTTCATAGACCCGAAGGATGGTGTTTTGATTGACGGCGAGTTCGTGTGCCAATTGGCGAACTGACGGAAGCCGGGCGCCTGGCTCCAGCTGACCGGCGAGGCACTGAGCTCGAATCTGCTCGGCGATCTGTCGCGATATGGGGACTGCCGCCCCTTTTTCGATACGGATAAACATGCCATACCTCCAAGGTGAACACAGTTATATAACACCGACCACAATAGGGTGCAACAGGAATTTGAGGGGGGGCGTACGGGATCAGGGTGAGGAGAGGGGAGGTGCTTCCGGATATTCGCGGTGGGCTGTGGTGTCATGATCGGTGACGGGATTATGCAGGTGGTGTTCCTGGAAGGCAGGTTGTACCTGCGATGGGCAATGAGGGGTTGGCCGGAGCCGTTTCCGCCCTGATGGTGTTTCCCATGTACCGATCTGCCTGAATACCGGGTAACGAACTCATTCTCCAGTTTTGGGCTTTTCTGGGTAGAGCCCGTACGAAAAGGCCCCTGGGTCTCAACCAAAGGTCTTCGGGTCCGGATGGGGAGGTATCCCGCAGAGGGCGCAGGGGGCGCAGGTACGACTACGAGTACGAGTAGGAGTACGAGTAGGAGGAAGACGAGGAATGCTGATACGGGATATCCAAAAAAGCCCCGAAAAATATAGGAGGCTGAGCATGGAACCTACCCACCCCGATAAGTTGGTCGAAAACGTCACCGCGCCCTCTGCGGGAGGCTTTCCGGGTCCGGATGGTGAGGTCGGGTTGAGAATGCGGCTGTTTTTTCGGACGACCTCTGGGGAGGGCATGAAGGAGTCCGTATTGGAGGTTTGGAATACGCACCAACTTCAGGGGCTAACTTATTCAGGGGCATCGAGTGAATTGGACAAGGAATATGGGCGCGAAGCGGGCGCGGTTGCCCAGTTGGTGTTGGGGGTGGCGCCCATATCGAACGTGAGTTCGCCGCCTTGCATCAGCTCTGCGTGGTTGAGCCAGGCGCGATCGAGCTGGGTTTGATTGAGAGAGATGCGCCGGACGAAGGGTGTGGATGAGTTGTTATTGGGTGCGTTGATGACGAGGGTGGAGCCGTTGGCCAGGTCGATCTCGACGCGGGGGAAGCGTGGGGTCCCGACGATGTATTGGGGCGTGCCGGGTGTGACCGGGTAGAAGCCGAGGGTGCTGAAATGTACCAGGCGGACATCTGACCGTTGTCCTCGTCGCCGCAATAGCCCTTGGGCGAGGGGTTGTAGAGGGTATCGACGACCTTGCGGATGTGGGGCGCGGCCTTCCATGGCGCGCCGGCGAAGGCGTAGAGGTAGAGCACGTGATGGACCGGCTCATTCCCATGAGCGTACTGGCCCATGTTGCAGGCGACCATTTCCTGCATTTCATGGATCACGGTGCCATAGGTGCCGACCTTGAACTCGGGCGGTGTAGCGAGCAGCTGGTCGAGTTTGGCGACGAAGGCGGCATCACCGCCGATCAGGTTGATGAGGCCTTGGACGTCGTGGAGGACGGACCATGAATAGTGCCAGGAGGAGCCTTCGGTGAAGGGGCCGCCCCATTCGGTCGGATCGAAATCGGGGCGCCAGTCACCGTTGGCGAGGCGGCCGCGCATGAAGCCGACTTCGGGGTCGAAGACGTTTCGGTAGTGCAGGCTTTGCTGGTAGAACCGCTTTGCGTCGGCCTCTTTGCCGAGGGCATTGGCGACTTGGGCGACGCACCAGTCGTCGTAGGCGAACTCGAGGGTACGCGCTGTGGCCTCGCGGACCTGGTCGGTTGCGACGTAGCCATGGTCGAGGTAGTGCTGGAGGCCTGCGCGTCCGAAGGCGCCGCCGGCGGAGGGATCGGTCGCGTCTTTGCGGCAGGCGAGGTAGGCGGTTTCGAGATCGAAATCGCGGATATCCTTCGCGACGGCGTCGGCGATCAAGGCGTCGACGTGGGTACCGATCATGCAATCCCGGTAGCCTGGGGATGCCCATTTGGGGAACCAGCCGCCTTCGCGGTAGGCGTTGATCCAGCCACGGATGGTAGCGGCACCGATCTCGGGATAGACGAGGTTGAGGAGCGGGTAGACGGCGCGGAAGGTGTCCCAGAACCCGTTGTCGGCGAACATCTCACCGGGGTGTACCCGACCGTCGTAGGGGCTGTAGTGGTGGAGACCGCCCTTGGAGGTCGGCTCGTGCAGGGTCCTTGGGAAGAGCAGGCTCCGGTAGAGCATGGTATAGAAGGTGATCGCCTGTTCGGGCGTCTCGGAGGTGATCCGGATGCGTTTCAGCAGGTCGTTCCATGCCTTGCGGGTGCGGGTAGCGATTTCGTCCAGGGGCGCGTCGCCGATTTCCCGGCTGAGGTTATAGCGTGCCTGTTCGAGGCTGATGAAGGAGGTCCCGATCTTGAAGCTGAGTTGCTGGTCGGTGGATGTATCGAACTGGAAATAGAGGGTGGCATTGGGGTCGGCGAGATCGGTTGTGCCTACTTTGACGGCGGAGTTTTGCATACTGCCGAATCGGCTGGGTTGGCGATTGAATTCGACGATGAAGTAGCAGCCGAAGTCGCCGGCGACGCCGCCGTGGTTGCGCCGTGCGACGCCCCATGCGGAACTGGTTGCGGGGTCGAAGTGCAGCTCGCCGGGGCCGTAGATTTCGAAGAGGAGGTTGGCATCTTCGGTAGTTGGGTAGGAGGCGTTGACGATGCAGCTGCGGGAGGTGGGTGCGAGTGAGAAATCGATACCGTAGCGGTCGAGTGCGAGGTCGTAGCGGTAGGGGTGTGCGGATTCCTTGGTGTGGTCGAGCTTGGCGGCTCGCTTTTGGGGGTCTGCCTCGACGGGCCCGGTTGTGAGGAAGAACCCGAAGTCGCCGTAGTCACCGAGCCAGGGGCAGGGCTGATGGGTGGCCTTCATGGCGGAGACGGTCTCGGCCTGGTACTGATAGATCCAGCCGGAGGGTGAGGTCGTGATGGGTGTCCATGCGGTCATCCCCATGGGTGCGGCGATGGCGGGGTAGACGTTGCCGTGGGAGAACGCGAACTCGGAGTGCGTACCGATGAGCGGGTTGGCGAGGTCGACGGGTTCGGGCGCGGCGAGGGCCGAGGGAGGGATGCAGGCGGTCAGGACCAGGATGAGGGCGGTTGCGATTGCAGGAGCTGGATTGAGAGGGTTCATCGTGCTGTTCCGCTGGGTGTTGCTGTGGAGGAAGGTGGACTTTCGAGTGCAGGCTGGTGCTTGGCTGCATTCCTAACGGTTGTGCACAACAAAAGGCAACACGGAAAGCCGGGGGGGGGAGGTTCCGGCCCGGGCGGGCCGGAAGCCTTATGCCTTTGGGCATCAGGCGAGGTCAGAGGTCGGTTGTGGGTGGGGTTGAGGACGTTTGGCTTGTTGATGGGGTGGACGGTGGACTTGGTGGACTTGGTGGACTTGGTGGACGTTGTGGACTGTGGGAGGGCCAGACAGGCAAGCGGCCAGTAGCCCGCTTCAGGGTTGTGCAGCCATTTCAACGAAAAAACCTTGCGCAAACCACCGCGCTCAGTGACCCAGCTCCGGCCAACAGCCGGTTTAGTGTTCTCAAGGCGCTTGCCCAAATCACCCACAGCGGACCTCCGACCTCGCACGTGGGCGGCAAGGCCCACGTGCAGCAGCTCGCGAAGCGGTGCTGCGCCCCTCCGACCTCGCACGGGGCCTGGCGGCCCCGGGCCGCGGCACGCGAAGTCGTGCCGCGTACCGCGTGCCTACAGCCATTGGCTGGAGGTCTGGGCGAAGGTTTCCTGGGTGGGTGGGGTATGCTGGGTGGTGGCGTATTCGGCGAGGAAGTTGCGGGCCTGTTGATAGTAGGACTGGAGGGTGAAGTAGAAGGGTTGCTTCTGGTTTTGGTCGTTGATCAGCCAGAAGCCGCGGTGTCGGCCGTCCTTGATCTCGTTGCAGTAGAGCTCCCAATAGAGGGCGAAGGGGCAACCCCAGGCGAGGGCGGTCTTGCAGACGCTTTTGGCGTAGGCGTTTTGGGCTTCTGGTGTTTGGGTCAGCTCCAGGGGGAAGCCGAATTCGCCGATGAAGACGCGCTTCCCATGAATGGCGGGTTTGGGTGGCAGTTTGGATTCGATGAAATCGAGTGCCTCGCGGAGGGGTGAGTTCAGGTCGTCGCGGTGTGGGATGATGGTGTCATAGCTGGAGTAGGAGACGTAATCGACGGGGACTTCGGGGAGGACGTCATTGACGAGGCAGTGTTCACCGCGCATGCCTTTTTGCACGAGGTTGGCCTCGGTGTAATGAAAGATCCTGACCGTTGAATCGGGGTGGTCACGGATCGCTTCATCGACAGCTTTCTGGCGCACATTGAGCCAAGTGATCATGTTCCGGACGAGTTGGGGGTCTGGGATGGCTTCTGCCTTGTAATTGGGATGCAGATACCAATCGCCCTCCCAGTGTCCGAAAAAGAAGGTTTTGTGCGTGTTGTGGAAGGTGGTCAGGAGGTAGGATGCGAATTCGTAGATTTCCTGATACTCGTCGACTTGCTCGCTTGCGGAGAAACCGTTTTGCCAGCGGCTGCCTGAGAATGGGTAGACCCAGAGGTGATAGAAGGCAAACGGCATGGAGAGGACGGTCTGGAAGGAGGGCTCGTGCGTAGCGAGGTCGGTGAGTGAGCGAATGTAGTCCTGGTGGGGGAGGGCGTAGTGGTTTTGGGAGTAGGACGGTCCCATGCAGATTTTGAGCAGATTAGAGCCCAAATCCAGGATCCGCTCGGCCGTTTCGACCAGGCGGGTCTTGTCTGTGAATTGGTAAACCACCCCGATGGTTTGGGTGCCGAGAATAAGGTTGAAATCGGTCGGATCCATCCATCATCTGATAGCGGAAGTGGGTGGGGGTGGGCAAGACCGATTGACGTTCGCGGTGGGCGGGGATGGGTTTAGAAACCACTTGGACTGGCGATGCCGGGCTTCATTCCCGTGCCTGTTCCGAATCTTGACGAAAGTGCAAATTGCATGTAGTGCGCAGGTTACATGCTGTTTGCGATCCATGCGAGGAACGCGAAAGAGGAGAGGAAGAGCAAGATGCAGATCCCGAGCAGCGTGATGGCAAACAGGGCGCTTTCGGCGTGCGGCTTAGGTTCGGGTTGGAGGTTGGATTGGGGTCTGACGTTCATAATCTCAGCTGGTGGCGTGTTGAAGGAACTAAGGATGAATCAACGGTTTTGGTGAAAGAACGGCAATGGTTCCCCTTCGATGAGTCAAGCAATATTGGGTACACTATAGGTGTGGTGCAAATCGGGTCAATCACTCTTAAAGGAAAGTGCAGTATAATTTTGGTGTAATCCTGATTGATCGGATGCCTACACGGCCTCTCGGTTCGTTCAATTCGGTTGACTTGCGATAGCGTCGAAGTATATGGGCATAACCTATGGCTAGATCATCATCCCAGGCAGAGGCTCCACGGGAGCGGTGGGGATCCAAGTTAGGCGTCGTACTGGCGGTGGCCGGGTCTGCGGTCGGGCTGGGCAATTTTCTGCGTTTTCCGGGGACTGCGGTCAACAACGGGGGCGGTGCGTTCATGCTTCCGTACCTGATCAGTTTTTTGATCCTCGGCATCCCGATTTGCTGGGCGGAATGGACATTGGGCCGGCTTGGCGGGCGGTTCAACCGCAACAGTCCTCCGGGCATTTACGGCGCGATCTGGCCGAGTCGCATGGGACCGGCGCTCGGCTCGTTGGGATTGGTCATCCCTGTCATTATCTTCATGTACTACGTGTTTTTGGAGGCCTGGTGTCTCCAGTACGCGATAGAGTTTTTCTCCGGTAGCTTCTCGGAGGTGTTCCGAGAGGCGACCGCGCAGACAGCGGCGGGGCAAGAGACGGTGGACGCGGTGGTCGCCTCGGCCGGAGCGCATTTCGAATCGATCTGTGGGCTTTCGGCAGACGGCAGTGTCTTCCCGAGTGTGGTAGATGGGGCTGGTCTTACGGTTCCGATGATGTTCTACCTGGTCATCATCTGCTACGCCGTCAATTTTCTTCTGATCAGTCGTGGGGTCAGCAAGGGGATTGAATTCTTCTGCAAGATTGCGATGCCGGCCCTGATTGTATGTGCCTTGATCATCCTGGTTCGGGTTCTGACATTGGACGGAATTGAACGCGGCCTTGGATTCATGTGGAATCCGCATTGGGAATCGTTGAAGAATCCGGATGTCTGGGTGGCTGCTGCGGGTCAGATCTTTTTCAGTCTGAGCATTGGGTTTGGCCTGATCTTGACCTATGCGAGTTACTTGGACGAGCGGGAGGACGTGGTTCTTTCCGGTCTGACCGCTGCCAGTATGAACGAGTTTTGTGAAGTGATATTGGGTGGGATGATCGTGGTTCCCGCTGCTTTTCTCTTCCTTGGCGCGTCGAATGCGACTGGTGGGACATTTGGTCTTGGGTTCATTACGGTGCCGTCCATCATGCATTTCATGCCGGGAGGCCAGCTCTTCGGTGGGCTTTGGTTTGGGCTGCTCTGGCTTGGAGCGGTGACCAGTTCCCTCAGCATGCTGCAGCCTGCGATTGCCTTTCTGGAAAACGGCTATGGGATGTCTCGGAAGCGGAGCGTGGCTGTACTTTGCACGATCTGTCTCTGTGGGAGCCTACCGATCATCTGGTTCAGCCGGAATGTATTAGCACTGGACCACGCGGACTTCTGGGCGGGCACATTCCTAATCTACCTAGCTGCTACGGGCCAAGTGATTGTCTTCGGCTGGGTGATCGGTGCTGAAAAAGGTTTTGCGGAGACCAACCGAGGCGGGGATTTTGCGGTGCCAAGGTTCTTCCCCTTTCTGATTCGTTATGTGACACCGACCTTTTTAATTGTGATCTTTGGTGCTTGGCTCTATCAATCCGCCCCGGATTACTTGCGTCGGATGAGTCCATTGCACAGCGGACTGCACGCGGTCCGCACGCAACAGGTCGACACGGCACTGGGGGGACTGGTCGAGGCATTGGGACCGAAAGCTGCGGCTGAGTTGCAACCGGAAATGGAATTATTGCGCGAGGACGCATTGCCCCGGTTTTGGATGGTGCTGGATCAGCAGGATTGGGAGCAGCGGTTGAAGGGGCGATTGGGCGAGATTGCGCGCACACGTTCGGTCGATTTTGACACTGCGCTGCTGTGGGACGGTGCCTTTCGCGATTCGGTGGCGGACGATCGGGTTCAAGCGGAGGAGGATGCCGCGATCGGGCTAGGCGTGTTCCTTTCCATCATGGGTTTTCTTCTTTTGGTGATGGGTCTGAGTGTCTTCGCGTATGGTCGAAAGGGCTCCCGCAACCGGGACGAGGCGAGGACGACGGTGGTCGGATTCTCTTGAGGTGCGCGGACAACAGGGCGATATGAGGATTGAGAATGGACTTGGTCTTTTTACATTGTATTGCGAATACCGACATCCAGGGATTGAGTGTCGGCGGATGGACCATGATGTTGACCAGTGTAGGGGTGGTCCTTGGCCTGAGCATGTTCTGTCTCTACCGGATGTTTCGCGGGGCTGAACCGAGTCAGCACCATCACGCGCCGTTGGAGATCGACACGCGGGACCTGGACAACAGCCCCCTTTGAGGCTGGGCTGTTGTGTTGTGCGTTGGATCATTGGGTCAGGGCGCATCTGCTCTGAATGCATCTTTTTCGGGCGCGCTGTCCGAAGTGAACTACACATCGATTGTGAGAAAGGATTAGAGGATGAAAGTGAATTGGATTGAATCGAATCGAGGGTCAAAGGGATTCGTTGCAATGGTGGTTACCGGCCTACTGATCTCGGCCGGTCTAGGGAGTCTTCGGGCGGAGGTTACCTCGGACGACTACCTAGGTGCCTGGAACGTACTGATTGAGAACATCGGCGGGACCTTCAATTCCAGCTGGATCGAGGTCCGTGAGGCGGGCGGTCAGCTCGAGGGTTCGCTGTTGTGGCGCTGGGGCAGTGTCATCCCGGTGGAATCGGTGAAGGTTGAGGAGGGTGAGCTGATCATCAACCGGCCTGAGGGTGGCAAGGACATCCTATATCGTGCTCGACTGGTCGATGGAGAGCTCAAAGGTTCCGTGACGATGCCCGGCGGCGAGAAGCACGAGTTTACTGGACGTCGCGACATTCCTGGAATTGATCTGTCGGGGACTTGGGTCTTGAAGCCACAGGTGCCTGCAGGCGCCCAAGCGGAGCAGTCCGAGGAGCGTCGGCGTGCGTTTGAGCGGACGCTCACAATCCGCCAGAGCGGGGACGACCTCGTCGTCTCCATGCCTCGTCGGGACGGCGGTGTTACTGAATCCAAGCGTGGCGCATTGGACGGGGATCAGGTTGAGTTTCTCTTTG
The DNA here is from genome assembly GCA_937875495.1 of uncultured Verrucomicrobiota bacterium. Taxonomy (GTDB): domain Bacteria; phylum Verrucomicrobiota; class CALLYA01; order CALLYA01; family CALLYA01; genus CALLYA01. The sequence continues at coordinate 5,461 of CALLYA010000058.1, read as the reverse complement.
AGATGACCCGCAACGATCGCACCATCAATCTGGTTTACTCGGGTCTGGTCAAAGGCGATCGGATGGAAGGCACGATGCAGGTGGAGGGTGGCGAGCGGGATTTCTCATTTCCGTGGGTAGCGGACCGCCAGCGTGTGTGGGGTGATCCGATCCGCATGTTTGATGGCGAAACGCTTAATGGCTGGCATCAGCGTGATGCATCCAGGTCGTTTCAGTGGAAGGTCGCGGAGGATGGATCGCTTGAGAACACGCCTCCGGACGACGACATCGTTTCGGACATAAAATTCAAGGATTTCAAGCTCCGCTTGGAGTACAAGGTTGCGAAGAACAGCAACAGCGGCGTCTATTTGCGTGGCCGGTATGAGCTCCAGGTTTTGGACGACTACGGCAAGGGTATCAGTCCGCATGGCAATGGTGCGGTGTACAGCCGGGTCCCGGCGAAGATGAACGTGAGCAAGGCTCCGGGGGAGTGGCAGGAGCTCGAGGTGACCATGATCGGCCGCTACATCACGGTCGTTCTCAACGGGACCACGATTCACGACAACGAGAAGTTGGGTGGAATCACCGGTGGCGCGCTCGATCCGTGGCAGAACGAGGCGGGTCCGCTGCTCCTGCAAGGGGACCATGGATTGGTCAACTTCCGCAACATCCAGGTCTGGCCGGCTTCCGGCGTACGGCCCGGAGCCTGAGGCATGGGGGATTCCCCCAGGGCATGATGTCCTGGGGGAGAGGTCGGAGGTCAGAGGTCGGAGGTCCGCTGTGGGTGGAGCTTTGGCGGTGGGGATAGGGGGAAGCTGGCGTTTGGGCGGTGGCGGTGGAGTGGACGTTTTTTGCGTGATGATTCCATGCCGAATGGTGGTTGCCATCGATACCGATACCGATACCGATACCGATACCGACCCCGATTTTACCAGACCGAGACGGTCTGGCTACTCGGTGGGGATTTCCCCCAGGGCATGATGCCCTGGGGGAGAGGTCGGAGGTCAGAGGGGAAGAAGGATTCGATTGAGTCGATTGAGTCGATAGAATCGATAGAATCGATTGAATCGATTGAATCGATTGAGCAGTGGGGATGGGGGGAAGCTGGCGTTTGGGCGGCGGCGGTGGAGTGGCCGTTTTTTGCGTGATGATTCCATGCCGAATGGTGGTTGCCATCGATTTCGATACCGATACCGATTTCGATTTCGATTTCGATTTCCCGATTTTACCAGACCGAGACGGTTTGGTTACACACCGGTCGATGTTGATCGTGATCAGTTCATCTGGTTCGACTTTGGAGATCTATTCCACCTTCCAGAGCTCGGCTGGGAGGGGGCTTCCGTCGGATGCGGTGAGTCTTGCGCAGAAGGCCCAATCCACTCCGCCCTGGGTGATTTTGAGCAGCAGTTGGTTTGTTCCCTGTTTGAACTGCACGGGCACTTGGTCTTGATCGACCTGGAGGCTACGGGATGCTGGATTGTTATGGACGAGTGTGCCGTTCAGCCAGGCGAGAACGCCGTCGTCGCTCCCGAGTTTGAGGATGGCCTCGGTAGGCTCGGCAAACTCGAGATTGCAGAAGGCATAGGCGGCGACGTTTTCTTTTGGAGTAAAGCGCGCTGCGAGGTTGAAGACTGCGGGGAGGAGGGTGGAGGAGATGGGTTGCCAACGTCGTGGCCTTCCGGCGACTTGGTAGAGCTCTTCAATTTGGATGGGCCCTTCGGGGAAATCGAGGATTTCCGGAGTATCGGAGGCGGCGAACGGTCCCAGAACCCACCAACGTGTTATGAAGCCGGCTTGGACGGCGAATTCCGAGGTGTCGACTCCGAGCTGCTGCAGTGTAGCGGCGGCCTGTTCGACGATTTCGGCGTAGGTGCTCCCGGCGGCGAGGAAGGAGAGCATCTCGACGCCTTCTTCGCGGTCGTCTCCTTCGATCAAGCCGCGTGCGAGTTGGATATAAGCGCTCGAGGCCTGGCGACCGGTATCCGGATCGGAGAGGAACGGTTCCACCAGTTCGATACCCTCCGGGTGGCCGACAGTACCGACGGCTTCCAGGGCGCGTGCTCGGGTCTCCAGGTTGGGCGCGAACCGCAGCACATTTCTCAGGATCCAAACCGGCTGATTATTCTCAACCCTAGTGGCGAGCTCCTCGGCGATATCGATGAGCATGTCGGCGGCCAGGGCTTGGACCTGCTCATCGCCATTGCGCATCGCCAGTTCCAATCTCGGAACGTCCAGTGCCTCGCGGGTGTGCGGTAAATCAGCCAAATCAACGGCGATGGTGTAGAGGGGTGCGTCCTCCTCCTCAACGACCTTCTCGAGCAGGGCATTGAATTCGGGTGCTTCCCGCGCCACAAGCACGTTCAGGATGGCGGCCTTCCGAGGGTTCTCACCTGTATCAAACAGGTCGACGAGTGTTTGGTTCAGATTGGGATCCTGCGTATTGATCAGGTAATCGGCTGCGAAGCCGGAGATTACGGGGGATGAATCGTCCAGAAGGACAATCAGCATGCTTGAGAAGTTGGCGGGGGCGATTTCGATCAGGGTATCGAGTCCGCTCAGGCGGATATGATCTCCGACGTAGGGTGTGCGGACCAGTCGGAAGACCAGGGCGGTTCGGTTGCGCGGGTCATCAATATTTTGCAGGATGCGCAGATTCGCGGCATCGAGGGCATCCGCGATTTCGGGGTGATCGCGAACTAAGCGATAGCGAGTGTCTCCGATCAGGCGCAGGGCGCGTTTGTCGCCCCATTGTGCCATGGTTTCGCAGGTTTCGATGCGCACGGGGAGCGACTCCGCCATGGCGAAGTCGTAGAGTTCATCTCCGAGCTCAGGGTAGGGTGTGAGCGATCCGAGGCTTTGGAGCACACCGATCTTCATCGGTTCCTCGAGTTGCTGAAGGGCCTGGGCCATAGCGCGAACGGCCTCGGGACCGCCGATCCGTTCCATGCACCGTCGGGCGGCGTCCTGGATCACGGGATGTTCGGCATCGGCCAGGAGGCCGGCCAGCAGGGGGATCTGGTCGGCATTGCCACCGAGCCCGAGCATGCGGAGGGCTTTGAGGCGTGCGATATCCGGTCGGATCGGGGGCTGTTCGAGGTATGCGGCCAGGGCGTCTACAACGGTCTGTCGTTGTTCCGCGTTACCGGGGCGAAAGGCATTGTGGACGATTTTCTCGATGGCTTCGTCGGCGCACCTGCGAGCCGCGGGTTGGTCGCCTCCCACGAGATCGAGGAGTGGAACGATCGCTTCGGCTCCGACCTGGAGTGCGATCTGATCACGCGCCTGATTCCGCACTTCGGGGTCCTGGCTTTGGACCATGCCGAGGAAATCGTCGATTCGTGCGGCGTGTGCAGGCTGGAGGCTGGTCATCACGAAACAGACGGCGATGAGGAGGAGCCCTATTGGTGGAGGAAATGGGAATCGTTTCATGGGCGAAAAACTCATGGTGAATGAATGGGGTGATGGTAGGAGGATGTATGTGTGGATCAACCGATGCGCCAGGGTGCGCGTGGGGGACGGTTCAACAGGAGCTCCGCCTCGGGATCGCCGATGACGGATTCCCGTACGGCGTCCCACTGGATCGGCCGGCCGATGCGATAGGCGATATTGCCGAGGATACAGAGGGTGGCCACACGCTGACCCGCCTCTGGGTGCATGATGGTCCGCTCCCGTGATCGGATACAGTTGAACCAGTCCTCTTTGTGTCCGGGGCTCTTGTACAACTCCACGCCTCCGGCCGGGATGGGAGCGTTCATGGCCTTTTCTTCGGTGCCGCAGCCGCCGTCCCCACCGGTGACGATCAAGCGGTCCTTATCCCCGATGAACTCCATTCCGAAGCCGGCGTCCAGCTTCGGTTCGCCTGGTTGGTTCCAGACGAGTGTCCAATCCGGGTTTTTGAACTCGTAGACGACCCTCATATCGGTGGGGCAGTCGAACATGCCATCGGGCGGTGGGGTACCTTCAGCGGTGATCCTGACAGGTCCGGCATCGTCCTGGTCCATGGCCCATAGAATGACGCTCATGACATGCGCACCACGATCGCGAATATTGCCGCCGCCGAAGTCCATGAACCATCGGAAGTTGAAGTGGCAGCGTTTGGGGTTGTAGGGGACCCATTCCGCCGGTCCGATCCAGAGATCCCAGTCCAGCTCGGGCGGGGGTGGGCAGTCGGGTGTCCAGTCGCCGACGGGGTTGGGGGTGTGCCAGGTTTCGACGGTATGCACCTTGCCGCAGTATCCGTTCCGAATGAATTCGGCGGCCCGGTGGGCTGCGGGTGTGGAGCGTCCCTGGGACCCGACCTGGACCACGCGTTTGTAGCGTTCGGCCATCTCGACCAGGACGCGTCCCTCATGGACGGTTTTGCTGAGAGGCTTCTCGACGTAGACGTCTTTTCCCGCTTGGATGGCATCGATGGCCATGATGGCGTGCCAGTGGTCGGGCGTGGCGATGATGACCGCGTCGATGTCCTTCCTTTCCAGTAGTTTGCGGTAGTCTTTGTAGCCCTGTGCATGGCCGCCGACACGTTGGATGGCGGCGTTGAGATGGTTCTCATCGACGTCACAGATCGCGGCTGCTTCCTTGCGCAGGTGGCCGGTGCCCATCCCGCCGACGCCGATATGCCCGGTGATGATCCGCTCACTGGGGGGGAGTCGGCCGGGAGCGCCAAGGACGTTGTTGGTCAGGATCTGTGGGCCCAAAGCGGCGAAACCGGCTGTGAGAAAACCGGTTGAGGTCAGGAATTGTCTGCGTGTTGTGCGTTTGAATCGATCCATGCTTTGCTCCTGCATTGGGTCATACGGGTCGGGTGGGAAGTCAGGGGATTGAACAAGGTCAGAGGGTCCAAGGTGCGCGTCGCGGACGTGTGACCATTCCGTTGGCGACCGGATCATCGAGGAAGCGTTCCTTTTCGGGATCCCATCGCAGTTTGCGTTGCAGCTCCATGGCCATTGAGCCGAGGATGCACATGCTACAGGAGCGGTGTCCGATTTCGGCTGGGGCGACGGGTTCTTTACGGGTCTGGATGCTGTCGAGGAAGTTGCGCTTATGGTTATTGCTGCGATAGAGGCGCACGTCATTCTCGCCGGGTTCCCACTCCAGGATCTTGGGATCGGACGCCTCGATCGCGCCTCGCCGCACCTGGATCCAGCCGTCGCTGCCTTCGAATCGAACGCCCTGTGGGTTCTGCTCATTGTCGGCGCAAACGACCTTCACGCCGTTGGCATAGGTATATTCGATCCTGAACTTCCCGTGAACGTCCCACAGCCCTGACTCAGCGTACTCCCCCCAGCCTTCGATTTCGGTTGGGCCGCCGAGCTCGGTACCGAGCCCCCACTGGGCGATGTCGATATGATGCGAGCCCCAACCGGTGATCATGCCATGACCGTAGTCACGGATGCGCAACCAGCCTGGGCGACCGTAATCGTTTTGCGGATGGACCCGTTTTTCGGTGTAGGGCTTGAGTGGTGCGGGACCGAGCCACATG
>CALLYA010000057.1 GCA_937875495.1 uncultured Verrucomicrobiota bacterium | reverse complement strand
GACACCTCCCTGGAAAAGCTGAGTCGAGGCTTGACTAAGTCATTTCACAACCTAAATTGGAGGACGCATATCGAAACCGGCCTGTGCAAAGCAGAGTCCGGCGGCAGATCTGAGTTCGACCGTGGAGAGGTGCCTGAGTGGTCGAAAGGAACGGTTTGCTAAACCGTCGTACCTCAATGGGGTACCGTGGGTTCGAATCCCACCCTCTCCGCCAGCCATTGTTGGTGGTTGGCATTTTCCACCTCTGGGATGCGTTGTGTTACGCCGGCCCACTCTAATCTTCGATCAGGTCAGATCATTGTTGGGGTCGAGGTAATCCAGGTAATTGGGGGAATTGGAAGCGCGCATGGCTTGCGGCCATGCGCGCTTCTTGTTTGGGATCAATTCAGGCCGAAGGTTTGATGCTTCGGCCTGGTGTCTCTGATTACGGCAGTGAGATGACGCGATAGAACTTCGCGTTCTCGGCGGCTGCCGCATCGGTCCATGTGACGGTATCGCCCTCGGCGATGACTGCGCCGCCCTGGACATCACTCCATGTGAGGAGGTCGGTGGAGGTCTGCACCTGGTATGCGGCGGCTGGTGTCGCGGCCCAGGTCAGGACGACGGCGCCGGCATCCTCGGTGATGTCGACTTCGACGGCCTCGGGTGCGACGGTGGAGGGGACACCGGTGATGAGGGCGTTATCGAACACGCCTTCGACGGTATCCGGGACCATCCGTGCATAGCTACCGATCTCGACCTTGAGATTATCCGTGAACGGGAAGGGGAGTTCGATCCCGAAGACACCGTCGAGGTAGAGCTTCACGGTCTGGCCGTTGGCGACCATCTTCATGCGGTGGTTTGCACCGTCCTCGTAGGTGATCCCGGTGAATGCATCGAGGCGGTTGCCGGAGCCTGTGCCTACGCCGTCGGACGGGCCTGCGCCGTTGACCCGGTAGTTGTACTGCCAGAAGGTGCCTTCGACCGGGTTATAGGCGAAGAAGACGTAGTTGGTCCGATCCGCGTTGGAGAGCCAGAGGGCGGTCCGATGGCCGGTGCCCGAGCCGGTTTGCGACACGCGATCGACCTCGATCGTGAGCGGGCTGATGAGGGAGGTGCTATAGGTGTCAACGGTAACGATGGAGCGACCGCCCCAGTAGTTGACCTCGAGCGCGCCTGCGATCGTCAGAACACCGTCTGCCTCGGCTACCGTGAAGGAGCCGGCGGCGTCCGGGTTACCGTCTTTTTCGAATCCAAATCCGCTTTCGACCCACAGGGTCGGGTCGAGTGTGCCGTCCTCGAAGTCATCGGTCAGGAGCACCTCGGGGGTGTATGCGACGGCGACGACGATTGGATTCGGTCCACATACGCCCTGGGCGTTTGTGATCGTGAAGTTCGCGGTACCGATCCCGGTGGTTTCGATATCAAAGGACTGCGTGAGCGGTCCGTTTGGATCGAAGGTCAAGGTGAGAGCGCCCTCGGTCCCCCCGACGGGGGTTGCGACCTCGGGATTATCGGAGGTGACAACGAGGTTGAGGTCTCCGCCGAAGACGAACAGTTCGGGAACGGTGACCTCGACGGTATCGATTCCCAGGTCGCCGGAGCTCCGCTCGATCAAGGCTGTGTCGACGCTGATGCAGGGCACTTCCGTTTGAATGACGGCGTTGTCGAAGACGCCGGTTATGGTATCGCCGGCTGCGCGGAGGTAGGCTCCGACCTCGAAGAAGATACCTTCTGAAACCGCGAACGGCGCGGTTGCGGCGAGGACACCGTCGAGGAAGAGGCTGACCGTCTGGCCGTTGGCGACAAAGCGCATCCTGTGTGTGCCGGTGCTTCCGTCGAGGTGGTTGAGTGCGACCACGTCGTTACCGCCGCCGGTCGGGCTGCCGGGGTTGACGTTATACTGCCAGCCGTTCTCCCCGATGTTCTGGGAGAAGAAGACGTACTGTGAGTGGTCCGCATTACGGATGTAAACGCCGGTTCGCGCTGCGGTTCCGGTGTATTCGACGCTCACTCGATCGATTTCGAACGCAAGCGTGTGATAGGTGCTGGCCGAGTACGAATTGACGGTGGAGACGGACTGTCCGCCCCAGTAGTTGCCGGTGGCCGTTCCGCTGAACTGCAGGGTGCCGTCGGCCTCCTGGATAGTCATGTCGACGGCTCCGGTCTCTTCGAAGCCGCGGGTGCTCTGGACCCAGGAGGCTGGGTTCAAGGTGCCGTCTTCGAAATCATCGGTCAACTGAGCACCTGGCTCTGTGGGGACTGCGACGTCCAGGCTGTTCCAGATCTCGAGATCGGCCGATGTCGCCAGTGTAAACGTGGCGTTACCGGTCGTGAACGATTCGACTTCGATGGCCTGTGTGTTGGCGCCACCCTGAGCGAACTCGATGGTCAAAGCGCCGCTGCCGTCGGCGCCCACGGGTTGAGCGACCGTGGGATTATCGGAGACGATGGTGACGCTGATCGGCTCGGAGGCGAGGACCGTCGGGGAGACGGTGATCATGACCTGACGAGGGGCGGCCCCTGCCAACTGGGCCATTGCACTTTTCTCAAACTGAACGACACCAACCCGCTCGACCTTAGCGGGGCCGAAGGTCACGTTGACCTCGTCGGGTCCGAGTGCGCCGTCCACGAATGCACGTGCGTAAACACCCAACTCAAACGCGATATCGCTGGAGAACGGGTAGGGAGCGATCCCGCCGAATGTATCGTCGACATACATTTTCACGGACTGACCATTGGCCATGACCTTGATCTCATGGAATTGTCCGTTGTCGTAGAACACATCGTCCAGTGGCGCGAGATTGATTCCGCGCCCGGTCGGTTTGTCGACAGCGGGGTCTCCGGTCAGGAGATTGTAGGTCCATCCGTCCTCGCCCCAGTTGTCCGAAAAGAAGAGATACTTGGAACGGGTGGGGTCTGTGATCCAGACACCGCTTCGGGAGGCAGTGGCCTCGCCCATATGTTCCCACCGCTCTGTGGTGAACACCAACGCCTCGCCCGGCACTACTGAAAATGTCGGAACCGAGGCTAAGGAAACTCCGCCCCAGTAATTGGCGGTCGCAAACCCGTAGAAGTTGACGCTGCCGCCACCTACATTGGGTACGATATCGGTCGCGCCGTTCTCAAACGGCTTGTCGGAAACGCGCCACTTCGCTGGATCGACTGACGATCCGTTGAAATCGTCGTTGAAAACGACACCTAACTGTCCAAACAGAGGCATCGGCAGCAAGACCGCCAATAAGACACCTGCCATGGCACTCCTGCACCCGCCCCAACCCTTGATGCCCGTCATAACACGCATTCTCCAATCCTGTTGACTTCAAGCTTCCATCCTCGGGGCCTTCATTTTGCCCAAAAGACATGAAAATTTAATGCTCTCAGAAACGGGGTTTAGGGTCAATGGTTTTTATGAAAAAAACGGGGGGGATGCGGCGGAAGCTAGGGGGTATCTGAAAAGGTCGATGGCGAAGCAAGCTCGGGGTCGGGGTCGGTAT
>CALLYA010000056.1 GCA_937875495.1 uncultured Verrucomicrobiota bacterium | reverse complement strand
CGGAGCCCATCCCCCTCTGCGCCTCTGCGCGAGTTCTCTCCATCCGGAGCCGCTGTGCCTTCAGCTATGCCCCCATGGGCTTTCCGAACAGCCTCTAGCTCATCGATTTCGGTTACGATTTCGATACCGATACCGACTCCCTTTTCTCCGCATCTGCAGATCAATTTCCGATGGGCCGAAGGCCACCCACTTCTCCCGCCTACTATTTGACACTTTGGCGCTGTTCCGCGACCAATAAACCATGCGTCAGGGAAGCCTTTCGGGGGCATCGCCATAGAGGACCGGGCGGGGAGTCCAAACGAAGGAACTCGCCAGGGAACGCCACGGGAATCGGCGACCGCAATCCGAGCATTCCCAATGGGAATTGACGCCCCTTTTCATCAGATCGATTTGCCTCATTCGGCAAGGAAACAGGACCACAGGACAGGAAACAAGAGGAAGGTGAGACGAATGGCAATCCAGGTTGGCATCAACGGTTTTGGCCGAATCGGCCGGTTGGTTTTCCGCGCGGCGATCGCCCGCAATGACATCCAGGTCGTCGGGATCAATGATCCCTTCTTGGACCCGGATTACATGCTCTATCTGCTCAAGTACGACTCCGTGCACGGCCGGTTCAAGGGCGAGGCTGACATCAAGGATGGCAAGCTGGTCGTCAACGGCCAGACGATCGCCGTCTCCAAAGAGATGCAACCCGCCAACATCAAGTGGGGCGAGTGCGGTGCCGACTATGTCGTCGAGTCCGCCGGTGTCTTCCTGACCAAAGAGAAGGCCCAGGGACACATCGACGGCGGCGCAAAGAAGGTTGTCATGTCCGCTCCTTCCAAAGATGACACCCCCATGTTCGTCATGGGCGTCAACGAGAAGACCTACACCCCGGACATGAAGTTCGTCTCCAACGCCTCCTGCACCACGAACTGCTTGGCCCCCATCGCCAAGGTGCTCCATGACAACTTCGGGATCATCGAAGGCTTGATGACCACCGTTCATGCCATGACCGCCACCCAGAAGGTCGCGGACGGCCCCTCCGGCAAGGACTGGCGCGGCGGGCGTGCCGCTTCGGCCAACATCATCCCGTCCAGCACCGGCGCAGCAAAGGCCGTCGGGAAGGTCATCCCCTCCCTCAATGGCAAGCTGACCGGTATGGCCCTGCGCGTCCCCACCCTCGACGTCTCCGTCGTCGACCTGACCTGCCGCCTCGAGAAGGGCGCGACCTACGAGCAGATCAAAGCCGCCGTCAAGGCCGCCGCGGAAGGCCCCATGAAGGGCATCCTCGCCTACACTGAAGACCAGGTCGTCTCCTCCGACTTCATCGGTGAGAGCTGCACCAGCATCTTCGATGCCGATGCCGGGATCTCGCTGAACGACCATTTCGTCAAGGTCGTCGCCTGGTACGACAACGAGTGGGGCTACTCCAATAAGGTCCTCGACCTGATCGCCCATATGGACAGCGTAAAATAATCGCCCCCTTGTAAAGGTTGGTTGATTCTATGACACGACTGGGGCGTCGACCGACGCCCCAGTCTTCTTTTTGGAGGCCGCCCATGAAAAAACTGACAATTCGTGACCTGGATCTCTCCGGCAAGCGCGTCCTGATGCGCGTCGATTTCAACGTCCCCATCGAGAACGGCGTGGTCAACGACGACACCCGCATCACCGCCGCCATGCCGACCATCCTCCACGCCCTCGAAAAGGGCGCCAAGAGCCTCGTGCTCATGAGCCACCTCGGACGCCCCAAAGGCAAACCGAATCCCGAGTTTTCGCTCAAGCCCGCCGCCGCGCGCTTGCAAGAACTGCTTGGCAAACCTGTCGTGATGGCACCCGATTGCGTCGGGGAAGAGGTCAAAGCCGAGCTGGCCAAGCTCCCCGAGGGCGGGGTCATGCTCCTGGAGAACCTCCGATTCCATGCCGAGGAAGAGGGCAAGCCGAAACTCGCCGATGATGCGACCGATGAGGAAAAGGCAGCCGCAAAGGCTGAAATGAAAACCAAACAGGTCGCTTTCGCGAAGCAATTGGCAGAGCTCGGAGACGTCTACATCAACGACGCCTTCGGAACCGCCCACCGCGCCCACGCATCCATGGCCGTGGTGACCAATTACTTCGACCAGTGCGCCGCCGGCTTCCTCCTCGAAAAGGAGATTGAATACCTCGGCAACGCCCTGGCCAACCCGACAAAACCGTTCGTCGCCATCATCGGCGGCGCCAAGATCAGCGGTAAGATCGATGTCATCACCAACCTTATGGATAAGGTCGAGACCATCCTGATCGGTGGCGGCATGGCCTATACCTTCTACAAGGCCAAAGGCCTCGCCATCGGCAAGTCCCTCTGCGAAGAGGATCGGGTCGAGATGGCCAAGGACATCCTGAACCGTGCCCAGGCATCCGGCATCAAACTCCTTTTGCCTGTCGATAACGTCGTCGCCGATGACTTCAGCGAGAACGCCAATACCAAAATCGCCGGCGAAAACATCGAAGACGGCTGGATGGCACTCGATATCGGGCCCGAGACCGCGAAGCTTTATGCCAAGGAGATCGCCGGGGCTAAAACCGTCGTCTGGAATGGACCGATGGGCTGCTTCGAAATGGCGCCCTTCGCCGAAGGCACCCTCGCCGTGGCCAAGGCTGTCGCGGAAGCCGATTGCATCAGCATCATCGGCGGCGGAGACAGCGTCAGCGCCGTCAATAAGAGCGGACTCGCCGACAAGATGACCCATATCAGCACCGGCGGCGGCGCCAGCCTCGAGTTCATGGAAGGTAAGCCCCTTCCCGGCGTGCTCGCCCTCACCGATCGCTGAGCCCCACTCCAGTGGTGGCTCCGAATCTCCTCCCCTCGACCATCTCCCGGCCGGGGGGAGGCTTTTTTTACCCTGGCCCCACAGATGCAGAACAATACCTATCGGTGTCGGTATCGATCCATGTTCTGCATGCCCCCACCTTGCCCTCTGAGCACCGCTCACCCCCCCTGCCAAGTTTTGTCAGCACCGTGACAGAACGGTTGCACACCCCCGGTTCTCACGGCCGAATCCCACCCCGCGACCTTTCGATACCGACGCCGAGCTTGTTTCACCATCGGCCTTTTCGGACAGACGCTGGTGAGAAAAGTCCTGCCACAGAGGCCACAGAGGCCACAGAGGGCACAGAAACGCAACTCCTTTCCCATCCGAAAGCAACCGGGCCGAGGTGGGGGGCTGTCTCGTCGATGGCAAAAGGAAAAATCTCTCTGTGAACTCTGAGCCCTCTGTGGCTAAAGCCCGTCCGAAAAGGCGCGCTCCTTCATTCGTCGCCTCCAGGCAATGGCT
>CALLYA010000055.1 GCA_937875495.1 uncultured Verrucomicrobiota bacterium | reverse complement strand
ATGACCGGGCCGGGGGGATTGGGCGCCTCGGTTTCGGGTTCGGGGGCTGCTGCGACGTGCACCGCGGAAGCGATGGTGAGCAGGCCGATGAGGAGTAGGCCGGGCAGGTGGCTGTTGGGGTGTGGGGGTGTGGGCACGGTAATCAGGACCTGGGTTGTAAGGGATTGATAGGATTACCCATTGAATAAGGCTGATGCGCGGCCGGTTCAACATCCAATTCCGAGTTGCGGCCACTGGGTTGGTGGTCTAACTTCGGAGCCTGCCGAAAAACAGTTTACGCGATCAATAAAAGTGCATGCTCTGCAAGCGCGTGCGAAGAGTCAATGGACGGACGACGGAAAGGAAGGACAGTGATGGATGGTAGTAAGAAACCGGTGGTGCGTGTGGGCCTGCTCGGATTCGGTACCATCGGCACGGGCGTCGTCGGCCATCTGATCGGCCAGCGGCAATTGATCGCGGATCGGTTGGGATGTTCGATCGAGATTGCGCGGATCGCGGACCTGGATATCGAGCGCGACCGCGGGGTGAAGGTCGAGCCGGGCTGGATGACCCGGGATGCGTTTGAGGTGGTGCGCGATCCGAACGTCGATGTGGTGGTGGAGTTGATCGGTGGGACCGGCATCGCCAAGGCGGTGATTCTGGAGGCGTTTCGCAACGGCAAGCCGGTTGTGACGGCCAACAAGGCATTGATCTGCGAGCATGGTCCCGAGCTTTTTGAAGCGGCGCGCGCGGCCGGCCAGGATTTTTACTTCGAGGCGAGTGTCGGCGGCGGGATCCCGATCATCAAGGACCTGCGCGAAGGGCTGGTCGGCAATCAGATCCAGAGCGTCTACGGCATTCTCAACGGCACCTGCAATTACATCCTGACGCGCATGGCCGAGGCCGGGCTTGATTTTGACCAGGCGCTGGCGGAGGCGAGCCAGAAGGGGTATGCGGAGGCCGATCCGAGCCTCGATATCGACGGCATCGATACGATGCACAAGGCCGTGATCCTGGCCTCCCTGGCCTACGGCTTCTGGGTGGACTACCAGGAGGTGTACACCGAGGGCATTCGCTCGTTGCAGGCGATCGACATCGCATGCGCCCAGGAGCTGGGTTACGAGGTCAAGCTGCTGGCGGTGATCCGGGCGGGTTCGACCGGCGGGCCGGTGGAGGTGCGCGTGCACCCGGCCATGCTGCCCAAGGACCACATCCTGGCATCGGTCCGTGGCGTCTACAATGCAGCTTTCACCACGGGTGACGTGGTCGGCCAGCATCTCGCCTTCGGGCGTGGTGCGGGCATGGACGCCACGACCAGTTCGGTGATTGCAGACCTGGCCGACATCTCCCTGAACATGCTGCATCAGTGCCCGCGCAGGGTCGCGGATTTCAGGAAGCACGCCAATTACAGTGGACTCCTACCGATTGAGGACGTGGAAACGCGGTATTACATCCGGCTATCGGTAGCGGACCAACCTGGTGTGCTGGCGCGGATCGCTGCGATCTTCGGGGATCTGCGGATCAGCATTGCATCGATGATCCAGCATGAATCCGAGCATGGGAGTGCTGAGGGCGTGACGCTGATCTTCCTGACGCATCGTGCACGTGAGGCCTCGATTCGTGAGGCGGTTCGCCAAGTGGAATCGCTCCCGACGACGTTGGGTCCTGCATCGGTCCTCCGGGTGGAAGAGGACTGCCAGGGCGGTTGATCGGGCCGGGGCATTCAGCCGGGGGGCGAGAGACGACATTCGGCAAGCCCGCGCGGGGCCGGTTGCTTGGAAGGGCATTGGAACCGGAGCCGGCGCCGGGCGTTCCTAGGCGATCGAAGTGCCCATCGACGCGACCGTTCAACCCTTGCTTGGCGTTCGAGGAGCTAATTTGAAGCGTGTACTCGTCATATTGGATGGCGCGGCGGACCTGCCAATCCGTGGATTCAACGGCCGCACTCCGTTGGAAATCGCGCGCATGCCGCTGATGGACCGCCTGGCCAGGATGGGGCGGCAGGGCGTGTTGGCGGAGGGTGATGACCCCGCGTTACCGTTTGAGGTGCGTCATCTCTGGTCGCTGCTGGGGCGGCGGCCGGGCGCTTGGCAGGGTGGGACCGGGTATCTTGAGGCCTTGGGCCTCGGCCTGGAAACGCGGCCGGATCATTGGTATTTGAGTGCGGGATTGGTTGCATTGAACGACCGGGTCCTGGAGACGGCCGAGGTGCCGGGCTTGAGTGAAGAGGAGGCGGACGAGCTTTTTTCGGGGCTCGACCGGCTTGGCCTGGGCTTTTCGCATCATCGTCAGAGCGGTAGCCGGGCGGTGCTGGAGGTGCCGAAGAGCGTCTGGACCTGGCCATCGGTGTGTGACCTGCGACACCCGCCGGAATCGATGCAGGGCAAGCCGGTGCTGCCGTTTCTGCCTGAGGGCCGGGATGCGGCACCGATTCGCACGGCTTGGGACGGCTGCTGCAAGTTGCTTTCGATGGAGGATGTCAACCTAGTTCGTGCCGATCTGGGAGAGACGCCGGCCAACGGTGTCTGGTGGTGGGGCGGACCGACTGGCGAGAGTCAGTGGGGTGATGGTGGCGCATGTCCACTGGGCCTTCGGGGCGGGTTGATCTCCGATTCGATGCTTTTGTGTGGGGTCGCGCGTGTTTGTGGTATGGACGCACGGCATGTGAGTGCCGTAAAAGGACAGAAATCTTATTATTCCGACCGGCTCGCTGAGTTTGCGCAATTGCTGGGTAAACAAGAGCTTATAGTCGTGCACGCCGGTCGTCCGGCGGAGTGCGGTCTGCGTGGGGCGCTGGACGAAAAGGTCTGGGCGTTGGAAGGTCTGGATCAGTGGCTGCTGCGGCCTTTGGTGGAGATGCTCATGGGCGTTGATGCCTGGCGGTTGGTCGTTTCGGCCGGCAGCATGGTTTCAGTGGAGCAGCGGACCTATCGATCGGGGCCGATCCCCTTTTTAATGGCCGGTTCCGGTGTGCGTGCGGATTTGAACAGGACCTGGAACGAGCGCACAGCCGGGACAGGTATTCCAGGCCCCATTTCCGGGGCCAATCTATGGAGAAGACTGGTAGAAGCATGAGTCTGATCGTCCAGAAATACGGTGGAACCTCGGTCGGTGATGTCGAGCGGATCAAGAATGTGGCGCAGCGGGTCCTCGCGACGCGGGATGAAGGGAATCAAGTGGTCGTGGTTGTCTCGGCGATGGCCGGCGCGACCGATCATCTGATCGGCCTGGCGCGGCAGATATCGACGGTCCCGGACGCGCGCGAGATGGATATGCTTCTGGCCAGCGGCGAGCAGGTATCCGTCGCGCTCCTTGCGATGGCCCTGCACGAGTTGGGCTGCACGGCGGTGAGCATGACGGGTCCGCAGGCGGGGATTTTTACCGATGCCTCGCACACGCGCGCCCGAATCAGCCGGATTGCGACCGAGCGGGTCATGGATCGGCTGGGCAATGGGCATGTGGTGATCATCGCCGGCTTCCAGGGGCGGTCGGAGACTGACGAGATCACGACGCTCGGACGCGGTGGCTCCGACACCTCTGCTGTGGCGATCGCGGCGGCGCTCAAGGCGGACTGCTGCGAGATTTATACCGACGTCGACGGGGTCTACACGGCCGATCCGCGGCTGGTGCCGGAGGCCCGGAAGCTGAATGCGATCAGCCATGATGAGATGCTCGAACTCGCCAGCCTGGGCGCGAAAGTCCTGCAGAGTCGCGCGGTTGAGTTCGCCAAGAAGTATTCCGTGCCACTGGTGGTGCGCAGTAGTTTCAACACGGCGCCTGGGACTTGGATTGTAAAGGAGACGGACCAAATGGAAGACGTAGTGGTACGCGGGGTATCTCTGGATAAAAACCAGGCCAAGATCACGTTCTTACACGTGCCGGACCGGCCCGGTGTGGCGGCGACTATATTCAAGCACCTGGCCGATCAAACGATCAATGTCGATATGATCGTTCAGAACATCAGTGAGCAGGGCAAGACCGACGTCTCTTTCACCGTTCCCGCCGACGACCTCGAGCGTTCGCTCAGGGTGAGTCGTGAAATCGCCGGTCTGGTGGGTGCCGCGGATGTGAGTGCGAACAGTGACATCGCGAAGCTATCGGCGGTCGGGGTCGGCATGCGGACGCACACCGGCATTGCCGCCAAGATGTTCGGTATCCTCTCCGAGGCGCAGGTCAACATCGCGATGATCAGCACTTCGGAGATCAAGATCTCCTGTGTCATCCCGAAGCATCAGGCTGATCAAGCCTTGCGCCTGGTGCATAACGGCTTCGGACTGGGTGCCGGTGAGAATCCGGCAGCGGAGAATTGACCATGGAAGCGCATGAATCGACGAAGGTTTTCGTGTATGACACCACCCTACGTGATGGGAGTCAGGCCGAAAACATCTCGTTTTCGGTCCTCGATAAGGTGCGGATCGCGCTCCGCCTCGACGAGTTCGGCATCGATTACATCGAGGGCGGTTGGCCGGGCAGCAATCCCAAGGACTGCGCCTTCTTCGAGGAGATCCGAAAACAGAACCTGCGCCACGCCAAGATTTCGGCATTCGGCAGCACCTGCCGGCCGAACACCGAGCCGGGGGAGGATCACAACCTGAAATTGCTGCTCGGGGTGGAGACCCCGGTCGTGACGATCTTCGGCAAGAGCTGGCTGTTGCACGTGGAGGAGGCGCTGCGGATCCTGCCGGATGAAAACCTGCGAATGATTCGAGAGAGCGTGCGGTTTCTGCACGCGGCCGGGCGTGAGGTTCTCTATGACGCCGAGCATTTCTTTGACGGCTTCAAGGATGAGCCGGATTACGCGCTGAAGACCTTGGAGGCGGCGATCGAAGGCGGCGCGGACTGCCTGGTCCTGTGCGACACGAACGGTGGCACGCTGCCGGACGAGATCAATGAGATCGTGGCGGACGTGCTCGATCAATTCGATGTCTCGCTAGGCATTCACTGTCATGACGACGGCGGAGTGGGGGTTGCCAACAGCCTGGCCGCGGTCAGGGCGGGGGCGGTGCATGTCCAGGGGACCATCAACGGGTACGGCGAGCGCTGTGGCAATGCCAACCTCTGCAGCATCATCCCGAACCTGATGCTCAAGATGGGGATGGAAGTCATCCCAGCCGAGCGGTTGTCGGGCCTGCGCGATCTATCGCTCTTCGTGGACGAGCAGGCCAACCAGCGGCCGAACACGCGTGCGCCGTACGTGGGCGAGAGTGCATTCGCGCACAAAGGCGGCATCCATGTCAGCGCCGTTCAGCGCCTGCCGGAGACCTATGAGCATATCGCTCCTGAGCTGGTCGGCAACGGCCGGCGTGTGCTCGTCTCGGAGCTCTCCGGGCGCTCCAACATCCTGGTCAAGGCGGAGGAGCGCGGGATCAAGCTTCCGAAGGATAGTCCGCAATTGCCATTGATCGTGGAAAAATTGAAACGGCTGGAGAGCGAGGGCTACGAGTTCGAGGCTGCGGAGGGCTCCTTCGAATTGCTTCTCAAGAAGGAACTGAAGAACCACCGCCCATTTTTCGAGCTCGACGGGTTCCGGGTCATCGTGGAAAAGCGCGGTGGCGATGACGGGCGTGTGCTCTCCGAGGCGACGATTCGCCTCCGCGTGGGGGATGAGACCGAGTACACGGCCGCGGAGGCCGGCGGCCCCGTGGAAGCGCTGGATATCGCGATGCGCAAGGCGCTGTTGCGGTTTTACCCGAGCGTGCAGGAGGTCCGCCTCTGCGACTACAAGGTGCGGATCATCGACACGATCGCGGCGACCGCCGCTAAGACCCGCGTGCTGATCGAGTCGAGTGACGGAACCGACGTCTGGGGCACGGTGGGCGTCAGCGAAAACATCATTGAGGCCTCGTGGCAGGCGCTGGTGGACAGTGTCGAGTTCAAGCTGCTCAAGGACGAGGAGGAGAGCGTCCATCGCACCTGAATCCCGGGCCACCGATTCGCCCTTTGCCCGGGCATCGGATAAAATATCGCTTTTACCTCCAAACCCCTTCCGCGGAAGTGCCATGAGTGAGATCCCCAAGAATTACGATCCCGCCGAAGTCGAACAGCGTTGGTATCAATACTGGTTGGACAACAAGCTGTTCGCCGCCCGGGTCAATCCCGATGCCGAGCCTTACACCATCGTGATCCCGCCGCCGAACGTGACCGGGATGTTGACCATGGGGCATGTCCTCAATAACACGCTGCAGGACGTGCTGATCCGCTGGCAACGGATGAACGGGCGGGAGGCATGCTGGGTCCCGGGGACCGATCACGCCGGGATCGCGACGCAGAATGTCGTCGAGCGTCAGCTGCATGGCGAGGGTCTGGATCGGCATCAGCTGGGGCGTGAGGCGTTTCTGGAGCGGGTCTGGGCCTGGAAGGAGAAGTTCGGCGGCATCATTATCGAGCAGCTCAAGCGACTCGGCGCCAGCTGCGACTGGGATCGTGAGCGGTTCACCATGGACGAAGGCCTCTCCGCCGCCGTGCGCGAGGCGTTCGTGCAGCTCTACGAGAAGGACCTGATCTATCGCGGCAAGTACCTGGTCAACTGGTGCCCGCGCTGCCACACCGCGCTCAGTGACGACGAGGTCGAGCACGAGGAGAAGGATTCTCATCTGTGGCATATCCGCTATCCGGGCGTGAACGGCACGCCCGACATCGTCGTGGCCACGACCCGGCCGGAGACGATGTTGGGCGATACGGCGGTCGCGGTCCACCCCGATGACGAGCGCTATCGCGCGTTTCATGGTGCGCGTGTCGAGCTGCCGCTGACCGGACGCACGATCGCCATTATCGCCGATGGGTTTGTCGATCCTGCATTCGGGACCGGTGCGGTCAAGGTCACGCCCGCGCACGACCCGAACGACTTCGAGATGGGAATGCGCCACGAGCTCGACAAGATCATCGTGATCGGACAGAACGGCATCATGACCGACGCCTGCCCCGAGGCGTATCGCGGGCTGGACCGGTTCGAGGCGCGCAAGCGGGTGATCGCGGACCTGGAGCAGGGCGGGTTTATGGTCAAGATCGACGATCACAAGCACAGCGTCGGCACCTGCTACCGCTGTCACGCCGTGATCGAGCCCTCCTTGTCCGACCAGTGGTTCGTGAAGATGAAGCCGCTTGCGGAGCCGGCTCTCGCTGCTGTGCAGGAGGGGCGGATCCGCTTCCATCCCGATCGCTGGGTGAAGACCTATGAACATTGGATGACGAATATCCGGGACTGGTGTATCTCGCGCCAGTTGTGGTGGGGGCATCGGATTCCGGCGTGGTACTGCGCCGATTGCAAGGCGGTCACCGTCTCGCGCACCGATCCCGATTGCTGCAGCCGGTGCGGCTCGACCAAGATCGAGCAGGACCCGGATGTGCTCGATACATGGGCATCCTCATGGCTCTGGCCGTTTTCCACGCTCGGCTGGCCCGAAAAGACCCCGGAGCTGGACTACTTCCACCCGACCCACACGCTTGTGACGGGTCCGGATATCATCTTCTTCTGGGTCGCCCGGATGGTGATGGCCGATCTCGAGTTCCTCGGGAAGATCCCGTTCGATGACGTCTATTTCACCGGCATCATCCGCGACACCGACGGACGCAAGATGAGCAAGTCGCTCGGGAACAGTCCCGATCCGCTTGATGTCATCCGCGATTACGGCGCGGATGCCCTGCGGTTTACGATCGTCAACATCACGCCGCTGGGGCAGGACGCCTATTACTCGAACGAGAAATGTGAGCAGGGGCGCAACTTCGTTACCAAGATCTGGAATGCCGCCCGCTTCGTCCGCAGTTTTGAGCGACCGGCTACCCTGCCGGACCTCGCAGACGTGGAGCTGACCCCGGACGATCGGTTTATTCTGGGCCGTTTGGACGAGACGCTCAAGGCGGTCAATGGCTCGCTCCAGGAGTTCCGATTCAATCATGTGGTGCACCACCTCTACGATTTCTTCTGGCGGACCTTCTGTGATTGGTATCTGGAGAGCGTCAAGCCGGCGCTCTACGGCGATGATCCGGCCGTGCGTGCGGGCCGCCTGGTGATCCTGGACGAGGTCTTCAGCCGTGTCCTGCGGATGATGCATCCGGTGATGCCGTTTGTGACGGAGGAGCTCTGGCACGGCATGGGTTTTGCCGAGAGCACCGGTGAGGCATCGATCGTGCGTGCACCCTGGCCGCAGGCCTTCACCGAAGCCGAGATGAAACAAATGGGGATCACGCCTGAGCTGCTCTTGCAGATGACCCAGCGCAACGACCTCATTCGCGAGGGGCGGATGTTGCGGGCCGATTACGATCTGCCCTCCAACCGCAAGATCGAGTTCGCGCTGCGGCCTGAGACAGCCGAGCTGGAGAGCTTCCTGCGTGAGCAGGAATCGTCGATCCTCTCGCTCCTGAACGCGAGTAAGGTGACGATCGACGCCGGTTACCAGCCGGACGGTCCTGCGCCCTCGGCGGTCTCCCCGATCGGGACCATCTTCCTGCCGCTCAAGGGCCAGGTCGATCTGGAGGCCGAGAAGCAACGGTTGGAGCAGAAACTGGCCAAGGCCAACGGCGAGATCGCCGGGATGGAGAAGAAATTGGCCAACGCCAACTTCGTCGACCGCGCCCCTGCAGAGGTGGTGGATCAGGTCAGGGAGCGCCTGGCGGAGGCCAAGGCGAATGTCGAAAAACTCCGGCATTTGCACGCGGCGCTATAGGCTGTCTGTGCTGTGCCAGGTGATGGGGGAGAATGCCTCACACGAAGGCACGAAGACACGAAGAAGGCACGAATCGGA
>CALLYA010000054.1 GCA_937875495.1 uncultured Verrucomicrobiota bacterium | reverse complement strand
CAACCGCCAAGACGCCAAGGAGATAGAGGATCTGGCGAGCACCAGCCTCATCAGGGCACGGAAGGCCACAGATGCCCTCGCGCCCATCCATTTCGTTCAGGTCATGCCCAAACGTGTCGTCGTCCCCCCCTTGGCGCTCTTGGCGTCTTGGCGGTTTCCTCTCCCTGCCTTTACGCATGACGATGACAAGGGACGGTCTATCGGCAATGGCAGGACATGCACCCTACCCACCACTATAGTCAGGTCGAAAACGCCACCGCGCCCTCTGCGGGAGGCTCTCCGGTTCCGGATGAGAAAGCGGCTACCTTTTCGGACAGCCTCTCGCATGTGCATCACAACCCACTTGAAATAGGTGGCAGCCGTTAAGCCACAGGAGGAATCAAGCCCTCGCTGCATCCACCCAGCCCGCCAAGGTCTGGCTCGGAAAACGAATGTCCTGTCATGTTAAGGCGCTAGGCTGACAGGTTCTCATCATCCCTTTCCCGCACCAGCCATCGCAAAAGCCAAGCTTTGATTAGGTTCCGTTGACGACCACCGAGATCGCACCGGTTCAGACTTGCTTGGGTCCCTATCCCTCCCTGGCACACACGTCGACAAGAGCGACGTCCTTGTGTTGTTTTGTTGATGTTTGATCAATGGGAGGTTTCAGGTTTCCGGGTGAGGCGTGGTTCTGGACATCCCGGTTGTTCCCAAAACGCTGGTCCGCCGCATCTCAATGCCATCTCCTTTCCCTTGACTTAACGGCTGCCGTGGCTTCCCCTCCGCAATGCTCCAGGGCACTCTCCAAGGAATCGTCGTGCTCGAACAACCCGCTCTCCCCGAACAGTTCGATTGCATACGTTTTCATCCTTCGATCTCCATTACCGGAACCGATCAAGCCGATCCCGGCACCAGTATGATGGCCCTTTATCACTCCGGAAGTTCCACCTGAAAAATGGTCGCCGGTCGGAAAACCATCGGTCCCTCACAGGCCCTGAAAAGTCCCCCGATCAGTCGCAATCCACCCAGCGAGCCGGCCTTCCACCCCGAAACCATACCTTGCGACATACGGTCCAGAGCTCGATCATGACGATCCAACCAGCCAACCTCCCCTGCTTCCACACACCCGCGTCCATGGTTCATGCGCACCAGTCGGTGGTTCACCTTTGACGCGAATCCCCATCTGACTCCTGCTGGGCGGTTCAATGGATTCAGTGTCCCTAATATCAATATTGAATCATTGATCCAACCCGCTAGAATCGGGACCGGCGTGCTCTGTAAAGGAGCACTGAAAGCTGAATTACAACTGCCGAATCGCGATCGGACCAGCGTAGCAAAGCCAATCGTTGCCGACGACAATTCTGCCGTGGTTTCGAGATGACTCATGGTGTACGCCCTCCCAATAACGATTCACCGGCGTATCCCGCACAGACACACGATGCATGTCTGATGTTGGGGTCCTAATTCACTTTCCAACGAATGGAAATCCAATTAACGTTTCCTATCTTATGGCGAAACGGGAGGGGGGATCAAGCCAAAAAATCCAAAAATTCATTTTCCCTTTTACCACTCGAATAGCACACCCGAAAACGCCGCGGATGACGCACACCCGACCTCCGCACTCCCCCCTTTTACATGCACCCCAGCGCCATGCACCAAAACCTGAATCCATACCTCGACAAACTCGCACAAGGCCAAATCAACCCCTGCCGTTCAACCCTCCAAATTCACGGGCGGGTCCTCGAACCCGAAGATGCCGATACCCCTATCTCGCTCCTCGATATGCACCGCTGGGATCTCACACCCGAACAGAGAATCCCCCTGACCACCAGGGATCGTGAGTTCGTTCTCGTCCCCCAGTTCGGCGCCTTCACGATCCAGGTCGACGGCGGCACCATCCAGCTTGAACGGCCCAACGGACCCTTCGACCTCTATCCCGGCGGCGGCTCCAACGCTTCCGCACTCTATCTCCCGATCCGTTGCCAGGCCCAAATCTCCGGAGAGGGCGAATTGGTCGCCTTCAGTTGCCCCGCCGACCGCCCCGGCCTTCCCCGTCTCATCACCACCCCCGAAACCGACAGCTGGAGCATCGGCGCCGCCTTCTGGCGCCACGATCGCACCGATATCCTGCTCCCAGGCCCCATCAGTCAAAACCTGACCCTGCGTGAACTCTATCTCCCCGCCGGTCACTGGGCCGATCTCCCACCCGCCACCCACGACCAGGTCGCCTACGAGGAGACCGAGCAGGGCGAGGCCCTCGTCGAAACCAACCACGAAGCCATCCAATACCACCGCTGCCGAATGGCAGGTCCCGAGATCGATCCGTTCGTCTTCGCCACCCAAAACATCATGCTCGGTGAACGCCTCCGCCGCTCCTACCTCGTCCATGACGGCGACGCAGTCGCGATCCCCGGCGGGGCCTACCCTACCGCCGCTTGCCCCTTCACCGACCATATCGTGATTCGAGCCATGGCCACGCCAATCGGAGAGCCGCCCGTTCCCATCGCGCGAGATCTCGAAATCTATGACTTCCTTCGCCTCATGGAGCCTTTTATCCTGGGCGTCAACGATCCATCCTTGAAACCACAGGTCTCTCGGGCCAATCTTCGAGCCTTCTGCAAGCTCCATGACTTCGGCGATCTCGAGGCATCCGTCCTCGTTGGGACCCTGATCGAACAGGGATTCGACATCGTCGGAGGCTGACCCCCGTACGCCTGCAAACAACCACTCGCCAGCGACTCCCCACCTCGAACTCCATTGCAAAGGACTGCTGCCCATGCCACCGCTTCAATTCGTCTGGGACCTCTTCGGGTTGGAAGGGAAAACCGCCGTCGTCGTCGGAGGCACAGGCGTGCTTTGCGGCGCCATGGCCGAAGGCCTCGCCGCCGCCGGCGCACGAACCATCCTGGCCGGCCGCAACCGTGAACGCGGCGAGGAGCGGGTTCGGGCCATCCAGGCCCAAGGCGGGCAAGCTCATTTCGAGCCGGTCGACGTCACCGACCGGGCAAGCATCGAAGCCCTCTGCCATCGCTGCTTCGAGACCTACGGCCGCGTCGATTGCCTGGTCAACGGCCCCGGCGCCAACAGCCCCACGCCCTTTCTGGAGATCACCGACGAAGAGTGGAACCGCATTTTCGAAGTGAATAACACCAGCATCTTCCGGCTCTGCCAGGTCTTCGGACGCAGGGTGATCGCCGAGGGACACCCGTCCTCCTTCATTAATATCTCCTCCATGTCCGCCATCCGCCCACTCAGCCGGGTGTTCACCTATTCCGCCAGCAAGGCGGCCATGACCAATCTCACCCTGAACCTCGCCCGTGAATGGGGCCCCCACCGCATCCGAGTCAATATGCTCACCCCCGGTTTCTTCCCCGCTGAACAGAATCGCAAGGTACTCAGCCCCGATCGCGTGGAGTCCATTCTCAAACACACCCCCATGAACCGCTTCGGTGAGGCCCAGGAACTGGTCGGCGCGATCCTCCTTCTCGCCAGCGACAAGGCAGGCGGCTTCATCACCGGTCATAGCCTGGTCGTGGACGGCGGCTTCGCATGTACATCCATCTAACTAGAGGGTATCCGAAAAGGCCCATGGCGAAGCTAGATCGGGGTCGGGGTCGCTATCGGTCTCGGTATCGAAGGGACGCGTGATGGGATTCGGACATGAGAAACCGGGTATTGTCGCGGTACCGACACAACTCCGCAGCAAAGTTGGAGCGGTACATAAGGGCCAGGTGCCAACCAGAACGGGAATCGATTCCGATCCCGATTCCGACCCCGACCCCGATTCAG
>CALLYA010000053.1 GCA_937875495.1 uncultured Verrucomicrobiota bacterium | reverse complement strand
TTTCGACCAACCTATCGGGGTGGGTAGGTTCCATGCTCTGCAGCCTACTTTTTTTTGGGGGGGTATTTTCAGTGATTCCGATTCAGTTGACCAAGGCAGTTGTTGAAAACGGCTCCGATGTAGGTCCCTTTTCCCCCCTCCCAATACACCTCTGCGCCCTCTGCGATCTCTGCGGGAGTCCTCACTTTCCGACCCTGGAGACCTTTCGTGGTGGCCTCATAGGGATTTCGGACAACTTCTAGGGAAACCACGCAGGCATCCAGGGCCGCCGATCACAAGCGCTTATTCGGACAACCCGCCGGCCAAAAATTGGGCCGCACGGGGGATGCTGGAGAGATACTCCACGGCGTTGGCGAACTTCGAAAACCGCTTCACCCGCTTCGCACCGATCTTCTCGAAAAGCTCAGGAAGCCAAGCCGGCCTCTCACCAGTCACCTTCACCTCCATCACAACGACGTCCATCGTGTACTGCGCCTCACTACCCAGCAGCTCGAAGGTCAGATTCTGGTCAAGCGTGATCCGCAAAAACCCGTTATCGTCCTGTTGCTGGAAGGAGATCCGGTCATAGCGCACCTGCAGCAAAGGCATCAGTGTCATGGAGCTGAGGATCGCACGCACGTCGAGATAGATCTGATCAATCCCCTTGACCGTGTTCATCTCCCGAACCCGATCCAGGACATCTTTGCCTGCAAGAAATTCAGGGAGATCGTCCTCCAGGAGGCAAAACCGCTCCTTCTTCGAGATCCCGTGGTCCTTGACCTTCAACTCCAGCCAACTGACCGGGTCAAACTGCCCGTTGTAGCCGTATTGCCGCATCCGAATCTTGCGTCGGACCTTCCTGCGCTGGATATATTCACGATAGGTGTTCAAACCGGGGCTGTCGAAATACGTCGTCCGTATATTCGTCACGTCGTGCTTCCCCGAATAGCGGTAAATGGGGACATAGGCCGAAATCGTCTTCGTCACATCCTCGACCGGTCTCAAACCGACGAGGTATTTTCGCTCTTGGCGAAGGAAAAGACTGGCCTCCTGATTCACGCCAGGTGTGTTCGAATCGATCTCGCCAATCAGGCCGTCCGTTGCCTCCCGATCCAATGCCTGTTCAGGGTCTATCATAAGAAAATCCTTCACTCCCGAAATCTCTTGAGAAAGAAGGTCCGATTTCATGGTGATTCTTACTCCGCCATCCGCGAATGGCTACCAGTCCAATAAAAGAAAATATAACCGACTTTTCATGGAACGTTTACAAAAAGGAAATATTGGCCACGAAAAGCATGTCGGGCCTGACCCGGTACCTGCTCACTCAGTCCGGCTCTTCGGATCCCAAATGAGCTCGTCCGTGTCCTCCCAGGCCCGAACCAACTCCGCGCGATAGGTATCCACATGCCAATCGGCAAAGAGGAAGTTCGCCTGGCCGTTATGCCGACTCTTCGTGACATCCTCCCATTTGCCCTTGGGATTGACCGCCCCACTCCCTGTGCTTCCATCAAAAACCACCACTGTCCGCGAGGGCGCTCGCAACTCCGCCATCGGCTGGTACTGCTCGCCCTCCCGCTGTAGCTGGGAGTTGAATCGGTAACTCTCCAAATACCCTGGATGCCCCGGGTCCACAGCAGGACAGACCATAACAGTCCGATTGTCACCGGTATACATCAACAAGGCTTCCTGCCATGAGACCTGGCCATAATTGGCATCCTCGTGGGGCAGGAGGTCACGGTTGTCACCCGTGTACATTTCCAGAGCGACCCCAACCTGCCGGAGGTTGTTCACGCATGCAATGGCCCGCGCCTTGGAGCGCGCCCGGCCCAAGGCCGGCAACAGCATCGCCGCCAGGATCGCGATGATCGCTATAACCACCAATAATTCGATCAATGTAAATGCAGCCCTATACCGAGTAGCCTCTGGTATTGGCACCTCGGTATCTCGAGCATCCCTGCACAATCTCATGCCCACCTCCGGTCATGCGCCCCCACGGAAAATTAAAATCTCGTTAAAAGAACGAATCCAATTGTCAAAGTTAACAAAGAAAAGGCGAAACCCCAAAAAAAGAGGCACTTCCAACTGTTGCCGTGGCCCACTGCCGAGTGGACAGGTTCAATCCAGACGGTCGCAGATATCCGCGGCGTAACGGCGTCGGTTGCGCCACGATATCCCAAGACCAGCTGGTGGCCGTCCGAAAAGGCAGCCGCTTTCCCGACCTGACCTCGCCATGCCCATCCGGAGAACCTCCCGCAGAGGGCGCGGTGGCGTTTTCGACCTGGTGATGGGTGTGCGCCGATCAACCGTTCACGTGTATTTGATACCGTCATCGTCATGCGTGAAGGCAGGGAAATGGAACCGCCAAGACGCCGAGGGGGGGAGGGATTTGAACCGCCAAGACGCTAAGATCGCCAGGAGAGAGAGGGAAATAAACCGCCAAGACGCCAAGATCGCCAAGGAGAGAGAGGGAAATTAACCGCCAAGACGCCGAGGGGGGAGGGATTTGAACCGCCAAGACGCCAAGATCGCCAGGAGAGAGAGGGAAATTAACCGCCAAGACGCTAAGATCGCCAAGGAGAGAGAGGGAAATAAACCGCCAAGACGCCAAGATCGCCAAGGGGGAGACATGACCTGAAACGGTCTGGATGGGCGCGATCGCATCTGTGGCCTTCAGTTCCACGATGACTCCGGCTCCCTCCACTGCGGTAATCTGCGTAATCTGCGTAATCTGCGGATCCCTACCCGTCTTCGGGCCTTTATCCTTTTCGCCACCTTCCCTTCTCCTCCCGATGCGCGCCCTCCGGATGCCACCACCGTGGTGTCCCTCGCCACGCTGCCCCCTGTCCGCCGACGATCCATCGCACAAACCCATTGGCCAGAGCCAGGTTCATAGCTAGGAAGTAACGCGGCCATGCCGTGATGTCGTGCTTCCATCCACGCGTCCATCCTCGACCACCCAACCAACCCAGCACGTACACCAAGACCTGAATCCCAAAAAACGCCCGAAACAATCCATCGCCTACCGCCAATACCGCCGAGGCCGGCAGCATGTAGATCAGACAAAAGGGCACCAGCCAACGCATCACCTTATGGGAACCAAAGGCAAAGGCGAGCCAGCCACGCCAGGGATTGAGCAACGGCCACAAGTATTGAAGCGACTGATAATTGCCCGCTCCAATACGGCTCTTGCGCTCGAACTCACTCTCCACACCGGCCGCGGTCTCCTCCCGAGCCGAAACCCGTGAATCATACCGAATCCGCAGCCCACGCCGCAGCGCGATCAGCAGCGGCAATACGAAATCATCCGTCACTACCTCGTCCGAAAGCGGAATGAAGTCGCTCCGACGAATGGCGTAGCATCCGCCGTTCGCCCCCAGGACCGCGCCCAACCGATCTTCCAGTCTTTTCAGCAACACCTCGTAGCGCCAGTAACTCCCCTCCGCCCGGAAGCCAGCCGGACTGACGAGCCTGATTTCCCCCACCACAGCTCCCGTTCGCTCATCCAGACGAAGCCCCGTCACCAGCCTCCGAATCGCTGCTCGCTCGAAATAGGTGTTCGCATCCGTCAATACCACCACCGGGGCATCTATGCGCTGCATCGCGGCATTGATCAGCGCCGCCTTCCCCCGCTGAGGCGACAACGACATCAGGCGTATCCGCGGATCTCCCTGGGCGAATTCCGTCACCACCAACTCGGTCCGATCCTCCGATCCGTCCGAGCCAACCAATACCTCGAGACATTCCCGTGGATAGTCCAGCTCAAGGGTGTTGCGCAGCTTATAGGCGATCACGTCCGCCTCGTTGTGGGCCGCAATCAGAACACATACCCGCGGCCACCCTCCCTCCATCCCGGGGAGTTCCTCGTCAATTCGACGACACGTGGACGGTGCGCCGAACAGGCCGGCAAAGATCCACAACAACACCGGGTACAGGACATAGGTGTACCCGCAGACCGCGACCGCCACCCAAATGCTCCAACCCAGCCACCCCATCGCAGCCCTCCCCAGGCCATCCAAACCACACCGAATCCGAACCGGTCGACCTCACCAGCAGAGGCGATCCACACCTCCCACAGCTCTTTGCCACCCACGCAGTGCCCCGCAAAAGTCGATGACCTCCAGGCGCCCGGCCGCCTCCAGAACCTCCGGCAAACAACCCCACCCAGCACCCCAGGTATTCACCACCACCAATGGACACGCCCTGCACATGGTCAAGAGGTCACGCTCCAAACACGCCTCAAGCCAAGACACCGCACCAGTCGGACCTTGCATCTCCAATGCAGAGGCCACACTCGGATCCCACACACGCAGTTCAATGCCCTCAGCCCGCAGGTCTTCAGCCAATCGAAAAAAAGGGCTTCCTCTCAAGTCCTCCGATCCCGGCTTGAACCCAAGCCCGATCAGCCCCACCCGACTCATCCGCTTGCTGACGATGAGCTCCAACCCCACACGATAATGCGCCTCGTTGGAACAGAGCAGGGCGTTCACCAAGGGCAACTCCACGCCAAGCAGACCGCCGATTTCACCCAAGGCATGGATGTCCTTCGGCAAACACGCCCCCCCAAAGGCAAAACCCGGCCGAAGGTACGCCTCTGAAATATTGAGCTTCCGGTCCGTACAAAACAGCTCCATCAGATCGATCCCGTCCAACCCGAGTGCATGAGAAAGCCGTCCAGCCTCGTTGGCAAACGC
Source organism: uncultured Verrucomicrobiota bacterium (assembly GCA_937875495.1). Lineage (GTDB taxonomy): Bacteria > Verrucomicrobiota > CALLYA01 > CALLYA01 > CALLYA01 > CALLYA01. The sequence continues at coordinate 12,649 of CALLYA010000053.1, read as the reverse complement.
CACCTTCATCCCATGATACGCATTGCATAGATACTTGAGTAGCTCCGCCGACTCCATGCCGACGACGCGCGGCGGAGCGGCCTCCCGTCCGATCAACGCCTGCCAGGTTGCGACCACCTCCGCCTGAGCATCACGCACCCCCAACACCGATAAGGCCGGATCCCGGAAATCTTGAACGCCATCCCCCCTGCGCAAAAACTCCGGATGGAAACAGAGCCGAAAACCTTGGCCCTCAACCGTTCCAGACCCCGCCTCCAGCTCGGTTCGGACCGCCCCCCATGTCGTCCCCGGCGGGACCGTGCTGCGATTGAGGACCAATGGCTTGCCCCCACAACCACGAATCCCCTCGCCCACCTCCCGAGCCGCCCGGCACATGGAAGTCAGATCCACACCTAATCCGTCCTCGCCCTTGGGTGTACCCACCGTGAGCATGACGCAATCCGCATCCGCGACCGCATCTCGGAGCCGGATCGTGGCAGAGAGACGCCCCGCCGACACCATCCTCGCCATCAAATCGCGGAGCGGCCCCTCAGGAATCGGACTCACCCCGCGCCGGATCGAGGCTACCCGATCCTCAAGCAGATCCACCCCCACAACCGCATGGCCGAGCTCGGCCAGACAAGCCGCGGTCACACAGCCGACATACCCCATACCTATGACTGCAACCCGCATTCAACCCCCTCGAAGGACACTCTGCAATGCCGATTCCAATTCCCGCGCCGCATGTTGCCAGGTACGCTTCTCCACCACTTCCTTGCGTGCCTGCCCCGCCAAGAACTCCGCCCTGTTCCGATCTTCCAGTAGCTCCACAACCGATCCCGCAAAGACCTCAGGTCGATCGGCCAGGAGTACGTGCCGTCCCGCCTCCAGCCCCAATCCCTCCGCCCCGATGGAAGTGGAAACGACCGGTAACCCCATCGCCATCGCCTCGTATATCTTGATCCGCGTTCCACCACCAAACCGGATCGGAACAATAAAGACCCGTGCCCCGCGCATGTGAACCCGCACGTCCGGGACCCTTCCAGTCACCGTAACCCCACCAGCTTGTTGGCAGACACGCACCAACCAGTGAGGAGGGTTGCGGCCGACCACCCCAAGCGTCGTGTCCGGACGCACCTCGAGAATTAGAGGCCAAACGCGATCCAGAAACCATCCGATCCCATCCGCATTCGCCTCCCAATCCATCGAGCCTGTGAAGACCAGATCATCGGCCGGCTCGACCCTAGGACCCTCCATCGAAAAACGTTCAGCATCCACCCCGGTCGAAACAGTCCAGACCCGACGCGCCCCCCATTCTTTGCGGAAATACTCCGCATCCTCAGGCGAAACGGCCAGCACCCCCTCATATTCCCTGCAGATCCGTCGTTCCCACCGTGCCATCCGTACCCACTCCCACAGGAGATAGAGCCGCGTCGCCCCCCAAGCGCGCGATTGTGCATGCCGCCAACGAATCATCGACTCGACGTTGTGCTGAAACACCACCCTGGGCAATCCCGTCTTCGGAATCGAACGGGTCACCTGCAGAAAATCCGCTACAAGCACATCATACGACTCGGCTCGCACAAGCTGTTCGATCTCGTGCCTCAGCGAAGAACTCGCATATTTGGACAACACAAAGGCGTGCCGCGATCCCAGATTGGCCAGTACCGCGAGCCAAAACCGCACAGAACCCTTGCGCGGTTCCGACCACGCAACCGGCACCAAACGCCTGAAAAGTCCGCGCTCCTCCCGTGGCACGAGATCAAGCGCCCCGTCAGGGGAGAGCCCAATCACCGTGACCTCATGTCCTCTGGCCAACAGACGCAGGATGTTCCAGGTCCGGATCTTACCTCCAGCATCGAGAGGCACCAGCGGCCGAGGCAAGACCCAGAGGATTCGAAGCCGCTCAGCATCTGTGTGCATCGATCTCACCACGTCACCGCCCCATCCCGGCCGCGCTTCCGAATAAACGTCCGATGCCAAAACTCGAACGTCAGCATCAGCCAAAGTCGCTCGGCATGATCCCGTTCGCGTCGCTTGTGGGCATTCCACATGCCCAGAATTGCCTTGGCACCCCATTGATCGCGGACCCAGCTCCCTTCGTCCAACAAGACCTCCAGAACCGCCTCTCCCCTCGGCTCCCTCAGCCAACGAGCGATAGGTGTCGGGAATCCACGCTTCCGCCGCCCGGAAACCGCTCTGGGCAGCAGTCGGCCCGCCAATCTCCGCACGATCCACTTCCCGGTGATTCCCCGATACCGGTACCGGTCAGGCATCCCCCAAACCGCCTCCACCAGCTCATGATCCAAATACGGCACCCGTCCCTCCAAATTGGCGGCCATCCCCATTCGATCGAGCTTCTGCAACAAGCCTACCAAGTATCCGTGAAGATCCGTGTACAGCATCCGGCGAAGGAGGGTCGCATCGGTCGCTCTCTCCCATGCGGCCAGGCTCGCCGCGTACGCCTCGGTCCGCAGCCGCGCTCCATCGCTTCCCGCCGCCCACTCCACCCCGCTAAGACACTGGCCCCCCGGTTCAAAGACAGCATGCCAATTATCGAGGTAATACCGTCCTGGATCGCTGGTGGAATATCCCAATACACTGTGCACCATCAGCTTCTTGAACAGATCGGGCAGCGGTCGGCTCCAGATCCCCTCCCGGATCGAATCACGGAGACCATCCCCTAATACTCGGTCCGCCCCCCAGCGCCCCACCCGCCGGTTCCAAACCGTCGCACCATATCGGGCATACCCCGCAAACAGCTCATCACACCCCTCGCCGGTCAGCAGAGTGCGCACCCGCTTGCGCGCCTCCTGCGCAAGCGAAAACAACGCGATGCTGGAAGGCCATCGAATCGGACCGTCCATGTGCCAAACCAACTTGGGGACCAACGCCCAGAACCGCTCGGCATCCAATACAACCTCGTGATGCTCACACTCAAGCAGCTCCGCCACCTCCCTGGCTCCGGTCAATTCGGAAGCCTCGGCCTCGGTATACCCAACCGAAAAGGTCGCCACCGGCGCACCCGTCTCCCTCCGCATCAGACTCGCCAACAAAGCAGAGTCGACACCACCACTCAGGGCCAATCCCACCGGCTGATCCCCCATCAGGTGCTCTCGAACAGACGCCGTCAGCCTCGACTCGAGCCGGTCAACCCACTCTGTGGCACCCCATGGAGCCTGCCCCTGGTCCTGGTCCGCCCCAAGCGGTAAGGACCAATAGCGTCGGCTTCGAAGCGCGGCCCCTGGAACCGCCCACGAGACGCACGTACCGGGTTCCACCTGCTCCACGCCTTGATACAGAGAGCCATGCGCAACCCCAAACCCGAGCGCCCAATGCTCCGCCATCCGTGAAAAATCGATGCGCGGTTCCATCCACGCGGATGCCCATAGCCCCTTCGGCTCGGAGGCGAACGCAATCCCACCATTCCCTAGCCGGGCGAAATAGAGCGGCTTGATTCCCCAGCGGTCCCGCACCAGCCAGAGCCGTCTCGATTCTCCGTTCCAAAGCGCGAAGGCGAACATCCCGCGAAGGCGGTCCGGAACCGCTTCTTCCAGCTCCTCCCACAAATGCACAATCGCTTCGGTGTCCGAATGCGTGCAGAACCGATGCCCCCGCGCCTCTAAAGCGCACCGAAGCTCCAGATGGTTGTATATCTCTCCGTCACAGGTCATCCACCGAACGCCGGCCTCGTCCGCCATCGGCTGCCGCCCCCCGGTCCGATCCACTATTCCAAGTCGGGTGTGGACCAGGGTGACCCTCCAGTCCGCCCCCCCACCAACAACACCAGACCAGCTTCCACTCTGATCCTGCCCCCGGTGGCGCAGGGCGCGCAATACCCGATCCACTCGGCCGGCATCATCGGTCTCGCCCCCCGTCGGCACGATCCATCCCGCTATTCCACACATCCCGCCCCCCGATCCGCCCCCGATTTCAATCCCTCCAGCCACCGCAATAACCGATCCCGATCCGCTTCCCATCCGGCATCATCGCGCCAACCGGCCGGCACCGCTTCTCCCTTGCGCCCAAGCACACATCGGGGATCTTCGGCCCTCCCCCCCCGCCATGCCCATAGGCCCGCGTCCATGCGCCATCCCAGTACCAGTTGCTCCGACGCCCATACCAAACGTATACCCAACACCGTGCCCATCCGGCAGGAATCCACCTCGGGCCTTTCGCCCGACCACGACATCAACGTCAGCCCCCATGCAAACGAAGACCTCGCCCGAACCCCACGACAGAGCACGCCGCCGTCCCGATCCTGTCCGTACGTCGGCGACCATCGCCGGGGTTCCGCCCAGGTCCGCCCGCCCTCAAACAGATCACCCCACCAGGCCAAACACATCGTTCCCAGCTCCCGGGTGAGCTCGACTCCCTCTACACCCTCGCCCCAATCGGCCGAAACCGACCACGGCAATTGAATTCGCCACCGTCCGACCTCATCCCCCATCCCAGCTGTCAACCCGTCCAACACCAATAACCCATCCCGAAGCATAACCATCCCGCGGTGCCCATGGCGAACTCCATCCAACCAGACCCAAGACCCGGCCGCCGCATTGATGTCTCCGCAATCAAACCAAGCCCCTAACCGTGCCCGAATCCACCGCTCCCTCCGAAAGAGAGCGTCACCCCGCGCCTGCGCCCCCGCCGCGCCCCAATCCACAAGGTTGTGCGATGAAGTCGCCCGATACACACGCCTTCGCCCCTCGGCCAGGTAGTCGCCGGTTCCGCGATCGACCACCCAAGGCTCCCCGCCCCGCCACAGAACAAAGGAACCGATATCCTCATGCCCATGCCCTGCCGCGGTGCGCACCGGACCGATCGGACCACAATCCCATACCACCCGCAGCCCAGGCACGGCCTCCGTGGCCGGCTGCTCCATGACGACCCAACCGGCCGCTGCAGCCACTCCCAATTCACCGTCCCACCCCTCGTGATCGACCTGCCCAACACCCTCACAGACCGGGGCCGCCAAGTGCCCCAGGCCCAGAATCAACTCCGGCTCCGCTGCGGCCCCAATCCACCTGGTCGGAGCAGTCATCTGCATACCCAACGCAACACCAAGCTGAAACAATCCTCTCCAGCCCCAATCACCGCCCGACCACGGCGTCCAAGGCCAAAGCCTTCCTCCATCGTCATCCCCCAGGCTGGCGACCTCCCCGTGCGCACCCAAGAGCCATTCCGTTCCCACCAACATCCGTGCCAGTCGCGCATGCGTCGATGCCGACAAGCGCTCTGTCCGCATGCCACACGCAGCCTGCGTCAGGAGCAATTGCATGGCGAACTCCACCGCATACCGATGGTAAAACATCGATTGCTCGTCGTGAATCCCATCGGCTCCCGTCTGAACCCGCGCTGCCTGCTCCCACAAAAGACCGCACTCACGACCACTGGCCGCCCAACCCCGCTCCACGTCGCCCCATACCCAGCCACTGCAGGCCAGCCAAAGCAGTTCCCCCAACAGGTGCGTGTTCGGAGCAAAATAAGTGGATCGATTGCGCATCACATGCCGGCGCGATTCCCGAATCCGGCCCCGCAACCGCATCGCACGGTCCCGATTCGTACCCAACCACTCCGCCCCACACAGGGCAACCAGCCAGGTCAGCGAAAATCCGCGCAGCGCCACTTCGAGAGCACTGCTCCAACCCACGCCGCCGAGCGGCGGATACGCATCCAGCCAGCCATCCAGGGCCTCACCCACCGCGGCGGTCAGGTCCTTCCGTCCCGTCGCCCGAGCCGCAAGCGCCATCCGCACCAGCCATTGCAGCCGGTGCAGTTCCCAGACGACCTTCACATCCCCGAAGGCAGCCTCATCCAACGGGTCAAGCCCCCAGCAGTAGCCGTTCGGGACCGCCGCAATCCCGGAAATCGGTTCCCGATCCCACGCCGGCGGCCACCCCCAATCCAGTGCAGCGTACCCAAGCAGCGCATACTTGCCATGCAAAATCGCCTCGGACTCCCCCAACCACGCAGCAAGCAATCCTGGATGCGTCCGCCCCAGAGAGGGGAGCCATCGGTCCTGTACCAGCAGTGCGGGAGTCAATCGGCGCGAAGCAACAACCCATTGCTCAATTCCCTCGGCCAGGTCACACTCCGGATCCCGCTGATCAGCTCGGACCAACCACCGGTATCGCCAACGATCCAGGATGCGCCGCCTCAGCAGCTGCATCGATCGCGATCCCAACTCCCGCGGCTTCATCCGCAGCAATCTCCGTGCACCCCCGCTCATCCGCTCCTCGGCCCCTCGATTTCGCCCCGGGCGGTCGCCTGGATGCGCACCCGACCTTGGGTCCGCACCCCTCCCACCCCCGCCGCCTTCCGTTTGTCCGGCCGCTGATAGGTGTCCGATACCCGACGTCGCAACCAAACCGGAAGCCAGCTGGCCACCCATGGCCTCCACAACGACCAACGGTTCGGATGGTGCGCCCATGCGCTGATCAATAGGCGACGTGCTGCTCGGGTGTCGTTCTCGAAGATCAAAAAACGGATCCCGAAAAAGGCGTTCCAGCACGCCTTGGCAGCCATTAGGCCTGCTGGCCCCAACCCTTCCAGCAGGAAACTCTGGTGCCGGTCGAAGACCGATCGTGTCAACCGACACTTGGCTGCGGTCGATAGTCGATGGGAGACCCCCGTGGATCGCTCCAATCGAAGGACCAGCGGGTGCTCCACACATAGGATCGGGAACCGGCGGATTACGCGCAGCCAATACTCCCAATCCTCAACGCCCCGCATCACCGGATCGGGAAGGCCGACCACGTCCATGACTTCCCGCGCAATCAATACGGAGCTCTTCAGCACGAGATTGGCCCGTGCCAGATCGCGCAAGGCCAATGGGTAAGCCGCCTGGACCGTCGCCTTCAGGTCCATCCCCGCTCCGTCCCACGCCTCCGATACGGCCTGATCCCCTCCGGTGTACACCCGCCCCGAGGTCACCACCGCACCCGCTTCAGGATGGCGGTCAAAGACCGCCAACTGGATCTCGAGTTTCCTCGGGTGCCAAAGGTCGTCCGCATCCAGAAAGGCCAGCCAACGGCCACGCGCCTCGATCAGCCCCGCATTGCGCGCAATCACCTGGCCGGAGTGCGGCCGCTGCATAAGCCGCACCCGCGGGTCCTCCGGCAGATCAGCGGATCGCACCGGCGGGGTGGAGCCGTCATCGACAACCAAGACCTCCCGCACCTCCACCGTCTGCTCCAAGGCGCTGCGCACCGCCGCCGCAAGAGTCCCGTGCGCCTCCCAACACGGAATCACGACCGATATGCCCCAAGGATCATCCACTGCGATTGCGTCCCTCCCGTCCCCTTCACCATCAATTCTCGGCTCCCATTCGCCCGATCGGCGATTGCATCCTATCCTGAGCCAACACTGTACACCCTCAGCCATCCCTCGACAGCCCATCCGCTAAGCGTCGGATCCGATTCATGAATCCTCCTCCAGATCATCTCAAAAAAAAGGCACTGGTCGGCACCGGCTGGGTCGCAGGCACCATCCTCGTCTCCCGCGCCCTGCAGTCCCTCGGCGGGATTTTCCTCCTGCGACTCTTGGAGCCGACCATGTTCGGACTTTTCGGCATGGTGATGGCCTACCTCGGGATCGTGAGCATCGGAACCGATCTGGGCCTGCGCCAAGCCATCATCCAACGGCCCAACCTCGAAGGCGAGGAGCTTCATGAGGCACTGCAGTTCTTCTTCGTCACCTACCTGGTCAAGGGGATCCTGCTCAGCCTGATCACATGGACCTGTGCGCCCCTCGCGGCCCGCTTTTTCCAGACCCCGGAAGTGACCTGGATGATCAAAACCAGCGCGCTCTGCCTGATCGCGCGCTCCGCGATCAGTCCCGGGACCCTCGAGGCCGAGCGCAACATGGATCTGCGAAAGGTGGAGCTCGTAATCCAGGCATCCAGAGGCGTCGCCTTGATCGCCACCCTCAGCTTCGCATTCTATCTGCGCAGCGCTTGGGCACTGCTGCTCGGGACTTTGATCGGGGATTGGACCCATGTCTTCCTGAGCTTTTGGGTCTTTCCATTCGCTATGCGTCGGCGCCCTTACTGGATCTGGATCCGCCGCCTGCTCCATTTCGCCAAACACAGCTTTCTCAACCAGGTCTTCAATACCGCCATCCTCCAGACCGACAAACTGATCGTCGCCCGCATGCTCGATAAAACCGCTTTCGGTTTCTTCGACAAGGCTCAAAACATCATGGCTCTAAGCGCTGTGCAGCTCGCACAGGTCATGGGTAAGGTCGGGTTTCCCATGTTCAGTCAATTGAGTAAGGATCCGCACCGGGCCGGCCGAGCATGGCTGAAATTGCTCCGCTATACATCAACCTTCGCCATACCACCCTTCATCGTCGTCGCCGTTTTCGCACCCGCTCTGGTCAGCCTTCTCCTGCAGCCGCATTGGCTGCCCATCATACCGTTGCTCCAAATCTTCAGCCTGTACTCGATCATGCGCATCCTGAGCCTCGGCACCGCAGCCATGCTCATGGGCCTCGGCTACCCTCAGATCCCTGCGATCCTGAAAGGCGTGCGCCTGAGCCTGCTGCTCGGATTCCTCCCCTTCGCCATACAACGCTTCGGTGTGCTCGGCGCCGCCTGGTGGACCTCCATGGCCTTTGTGTTGACCACCACACCGGCGATCCTCGCCTGCATATGGAAGGGACGCCCCGGTCGCGCCACCGCCCGACAACTGCTCCAAACCCCGCTGATCGCGAACCTGAGCCTGACCGCGTTCAGCCTCTGCCTCCAAGGCAATACCCCAAACAGCTTGCCATGGCTCGCTGTCAACCTCTTCGCCAGCGGGCTGTTCTACGCAGGCATTCTCCTGTTCGACAAGGAGTTCCGTGCGCTTCCCGCCGCCGTGCTGAAGGCAGTCCGGCAATGGCAGGCCCGAAGATGAGCCCGTTCACCCCCCCCCTCTGCCTCAGCCCGGGCACGACTCCGACGCCTCCTCCAAGAGGCCGTTGAAGGCCTCCGCCCGCCAATCGCCCCATACCCGACGCTCATCGCCAAGCAGAATCGTAACCACCGTCCACAGCAGGATCTTGAAGTCGAGCCATGCGGTTCGGTGCGCGATGTAGTAGAGATCGTACTCCAGCTTCCGACGCCCCCCACGGAGATCGTAGGTATACGGGAAACGGACTTGGGCCCATCCCGTGATCCCGGGCAGCACCCGCAGTCGATCCTCATAGTGTGGGATCTCACGGCTCAATCGCTGAACGAAAAACGGCCGCTCAGGGCGCGGCCCAACAAGGCTCATATCACCACGCAGGACGTTCCACAACTGAGGCAGCTCATCGAGCCGGAACCTTCGCAGCCATCGGCCCGCCCGCGTGATACGCGGATCACCCGGCTGTGACCAGACCGGACCCGTCACCGCTTCGGCATCCGCTCTCATCGTCCGGAACTTGAGCTGCTCAAACCGCTCCCCATCTCGGCCGACACAGGCCTGGCCATAGAAAACCGCCCCCTTGGAATCGAGCTTGATCCAAACCCCGATCAAGGCCCCGAACGGAACCAGTACGACCAGCCCGATCGCTGCCAACACGCGATCCAAGATCCCCTTGATTCTGCGACCATAGAGGGATTCGATCCGCGCGTTGGCACGCCCCGTCCACTCCCCCCCGACGTGCCGCAGCGGCACCCGGCCCAAGACCCACTCGTAGAGGTTGACCAGGTCCATAACCCGGTCCCGGGTTCCCAGCCGCAAACCAACCTCCCGTAAAAGCCATCGGACTCGATCGGAATCGACCGCCACGATGACGATCCTCCCGGATGGGTGGGGGGCGTTCATGATTAAATCCGCCCGCTCCGGCAGGGGACGGACCACGATCCCGTGGACCCGTGCGGTCGGCGGCGCATCCGCCGCCGTATCGAAGGCCGAAATCCCTTCCACCCCTTGGGGCGCCAAGACCCGTAACAAGGCCAACGCCTCCTTCAGACTATCACCCGTCCCCAATACAACCGCACCGCGCCAACGGCGGGCGCGGAACCAACCGGTCCAACGATGACTATTGCTGATTCGAGACCCTCCCACCCCGAATACCCCTCCCCCTCTGGGCCACATCACCCCTCGTCAAACAACCTTCGATCCAAGGCCCTGGCCTGAACTGCCTCCCCAATGTCACACGCATCAATGCACTCCCGACCTTCCAGATCGGCCAGCGTTCGCGCTACCTTCAAGATGCGGTCATGGGCACGCGCACTGAGGTCGAACTCCTCCAGCGCCTGCTTCAATAGGCCCTCCGCCTCGCCCTGAAGACTACAGTGCGCCCGGATCAGACTCGGTGTCATCTGAGCATTGCAAAAAATGCCCGGCACCGCGCTGAAGCGTTCGTGCTGGATCGTGCGCGCCGCAGAAACACGGTGTTGCACCACCTCCGAGCGCTCGGAGGGACGCGCCCCACGCAGCTCACTCAATGGAACCGCCGGCACCTCAATGTGCAAATCGATCCGGTCCAGCAGCGGCCCGCTGATTCGTGAACGATACTTGTAGATGTCCCGATACCCACATCGGCAACGATGCTTGGAATCACCCAGAAAACCACACGGACACGGATTCATTGCGGCGACCAACATGAACTGAGAGGGAAAGGTGACCGTCCCGGCCGCCCGCGAAATCGTCACCAGCCCATCCTCCAGGGGCTGGCGCAGGACCTCCAGCACGTTGCGTCGGAATTCCGGCAACTCATCCAGAAACAACACCCCGTTGTGGGCCAGACTCACCTCGCCGGGGGCGGGATGGGCCGTTCCACCCAGAAGACCGGCATCGGAAATGGTGTGATGCGGACTCCGAAACGGCCGTTCCACGACCAGCCCATGCCCCATCGGCGCGGACACCGCCACGCTCCAAATACGCGTGGTCTGCAGACTCTCCTCGAGCGTCATGGGTGGCAGGATCGACGGCAATCGACGCGCAAGCATCGTCTTGCCGCTGCCAGGCGGGCCGAGCAACAATAGGTTGTGCCCCCCCGCCGCCGCCACCTCCATCGCCCGCTTCACGTGCGCCTGCCCACGGACATCCGCCAGGTCAAGCTGGGACCGGCCAGCGGACGCCCGAAACAAGGTTTCAATATCCACACGCAAGGGGGTCAGGTCCGAACGCCCCTCCAACAGGGCAACCGCCTCGATCAGCGTCTCGATAGGAAAGACGTCCACCCCTGTCACCACCGCCGCCTCCCTCGCGCTGTCCGGAGCCAGACATACCCCGGAAAACCCGGCTTCACGGGCCATCAACGCCACGGAAAGCCCGCCGCATACCGACCGGATCGTCCCATCCAACGCCAGTTCACCGCAGAAGAGCAGCCGCCGGTCACTCGCCGGATGTATGCAACCCGAGGCCTCCAAGACCCCTAGCGCGATCGGCAGATCGAAACGTGGCCCCTCCTTGCGAATTCGAGCGGGAGCCAGATTCACGACCATGGAACCGCCCGGATAGCGGAACCCGCTCGAGTAAATCGAACGCATCACCCGATCCCGACTCTCCCGGACCGCCGCATCCGGTAACCCGACCAAGACCAGCGAACTCTTGTCCCCACCACACAAACAAACTTCAATTTCTACCACATACGCGTCAATCCCAAGGATTCCCGCGGAATCTACCCGAGCCACTGGACGACTCATGCCCACTCGCTCCCCGCTGCCCTAATACCTCCAATCAGCCGGCATCGTGAATGCCTCCCGAATCAGATGACACTTCGGATACCGCCCCTCCTCACTCATCCATACTTCCACCACGTCAAATCGAAAACGAATCTCCGGATGCCCCAACAATCGGAGGTAGGCCAGAGCCGCCCGCACAATCTTCCGCTGCTTGGCCTGATCGACCGCGTCCATCGGACGTCCACGCAAATGGCCCCTCCGCCGGGTCTTGACCTCCACGAAGACCAACTCTTCACCCTCGCGCGCCACCAGATCCAGTTCACCCGCAGGAACCCGAAAATTCCGGTAGACAATCCGGAAGCCGTGCCGCTTCAGATAGCGAGCGGCTGCACGCTCTCCATACCGCCCGATGGCGTCCCGCGAGGCCTGCGAAGGTTGCCGATGCAGCAATTCGTTCGAGGTAAGTCGGAGCATCCATAAAATCGTACCAGGGGATATCCGCAATGGAATCACCTCCCGGTCGGCTATTGTACCAACCCCAGTCAGGACAGGTCACGGCCAAAAGGGGGAATGCTGGAGCAGCGGGAGAAAAAAACCACAAAGATGCGAAAGCACCGCGCCCTCTGCGGGAGGCTCTCCGGATCCGGATGGGAAGGACTCGCGCAGAGGCGCTGAGGCGCTGAGGGGGGAATGGAGAGAGTAATGGGGGCTTGAGGTGATTCCTGCAACAGGCTTGGTTGGCTGGAAACGGTAATTCTATCCCCCCCAAAAAAAGTAGCGATCAGGGCATGAACCCTACCCACCCCCATAGCCAGATCGAAAACGCCACCGCGACCTCTGCGGGAGACTCTCCGGATGGGAAGGACTCGCGCAGAGGCGCAGAGGCGCAGAGCGGGAATGGAGAGAGTTGCATGCGGGCTTGAGGTGATTCTTGCATGGCTGGAACCGGTAAATCTACCCCCCCCAAAAAAAAAGAAGCGATCAGGGCATGAACCCTACCCACCCCCATAGCCAGATCGAAAACGCCACCGCGACCTCTGCGGGAGACTCTCCGGATCCGGATGGGAAAGC
>CALLYA010000052.1 GCA_937875495.1 uncultured Verrucomicrobiota bacterium | reverse complement strand
GCCTGCGCTCGAGGGGGCCGAACGGCGATTGGAGCTCTCGATCATCCTGCCGCCGGGGGCGGTCCAGGGGTTGCAACGGGATCGTCTGATGGTGACGATCGAGACGGAACTGATGGGGAAGCGCTACCTCTTGCAGGCGGTTCCGCCATCGGCCCAGCCCTATGTCGTGGATGAGCCATGCGAGCGGATGCTGCAATTTATAGAGAAGCTGACCGGCGGGGAGGTGCATGGCAGCTTGATGTTGGGGCGGAAGCAGACCGCGGAGCTGCTCTCGTTGATTGCAGCGGGCGGGGCGCGGGTTCGGATCGGCCGCAACGCCGAGCTCGAATTCCAGGATTGGCCGGTGACGGGGCGTCTCAATTTGAGGATCGAGCCTGAGAAAGCGCTTGGTCGAGTCTGGTGGGAGCCGGTCTGGACGGGGCGTTGGCGAGAGGATCGCGATCGAAGTGTCCTGGCCACGAGGGGACACGCCTGGGCCTGGAGCGGGAACACGGTCGCCGCCTTACGTCCCCTGCTTCCGGATGGCTGGGAAGACCTGTTTTTCAAGGCGCGCGAGATGGAGGGTCCGGATCTGCCGCGGTTTCTGCGTGAGGACCTGCCCCGCCTGGCGGAGATATGCGAGGTGGATTCGGATCCACCGCTGGAGCAGATCGAGGTGCGCACTGGGTCGCCGGCATTCACGATTTCTCTGGATGGGCACAAGGGCAGGCTGGTTGCGCAACTGGAGGTCGCCTATGGCATCCGCCGTTTCACGCTGGACGGCCGGTCGGGCGACCCGAAGGAACTGGTCCCGGATCCGGAGCGCCTGGGGGCATGGAACGTCCGCGACCTGCATCAGGAGGCGGATGCGCTGGCCAGGGTGAATCATCTGGGCCTGAACGATCGCCTGGAGGATGGCCGCTGGCGTGTGGTTGGCGAAGAGCGGGTTCTGAACTGCCTCGGATCGGGGCTGCCGCTATTTCGGCGTCTGGGTTGGCGCATTCTTGTATCGGAACGGCTGCGTTCGTTCCTGGATCAGATGGAGGAGATGGTCCTATCGATCAAGTTTCAGGCCGCCCAGCGGAAGTCGGTGGGTTCGGACGAGGATTCATCGGGGGGAGGATTCCGATTGGGGTCGGGGCAGGACTGGCTGCAGATGGACCTCGCGTTTCGCGGGGAGCGGCAGGGGGAGCGTTTCAGCATGGCCCAGGTCATGGAGGCACTGGCTTGTGGCCGATCGTACCTGACCTCGGCGAACGGGCGGGTGGTGTTATTCGACGAGAGCGCGGTGGACGGCGTACGCGATCTCCTCTCCGAGTCGGGTGCGCGTGCGGACCCAGGGGCAGGCGGCCTCTATCGGGTGAAGGGTGTGCATGGACTCTATTTGGATTCCGCGCTGGAGGATCTGCCTGCGGTGCGCGTCGAAGGCGGAGTGCGTCCGTCGGTGATACTGGCCGCCGGACGAGGTGCGGAGGTCCCGTTACGGCCGGAGTTGGAGAAGGTATTGCGCGCGTACCAGCGGGAGGGGTACTCATGGCTTGCTCGCCTGCGGGCACGCGGCCTGGGGGGTGTATTGGCGGATGAGATGGGGTTGGGCAAGACGGTCCAGGTCCTGGCGGTCCTCGATTCTGCTTACGCGCTTGCGGGAGGGCGTTCAGCGGGGGGCGATCGCGCCGCCGCGCCTTTACGGCCGTCGCTCGTAGTCTGTCCGACCTCGTTGGTTCTCAACTGGGCGCGCGAGGCGGAGCGGTTTGCGCCGGAGCTTCGGGTGTTGGTTTGGCATGGCCCCAAGCGCGGTGAAAAGGCTGAGAGCCTGGGCCAGGCCGACCTGATCATCACCTCCTATGCCTTGTTGCGGAGGGACCTGAATACGCTGCTCGAGCATGAGTTCGAGTTCCTGGTACTGGATGAAGCGCAGCACATCAAGAATCCGGACACGCACAACGCCCGATCTGCGCGGGCGCTCCGCGCGCAAACCCGGTATGTATTGACCGGCACGCCGGTGGAGAACACGGCGGGGGATTTATGGTCGATGATGGATTTCTCACTGCCTGGGTATCTCGGTTCTTACAAGGAGTTTCGGGAGCGGTACGAGCTTCCGATGCGCACTTTGGGCAGTGAGGAGCGCGGGGAACTGGGCCGAAGATTGGGGCGGCGCGTGCGCCCGTTCCTATTGCGCCGAAAAAAGGTGGATGTGCTGAAGGACCTCCCGCCGAAGTTGGAGCAGATCAGCAGTTGCGTATTGAGTGCAGAGCAGGAGGAGTTATATCGTAAGCTGTTGGAGTCGAGTAGGAAAGAGGTGTTTGATTCGGTCCTTTCCAAGGGCATGGGTGCGAGTCGCATGGTGATCCTGACGGCGTTGATGCGACTGCGGCAGGTCTGCTGTCATCCTGCACTTCTTCCGATTGAGGGGGTCTCCGAGGAGACGCCGTCCGGGAAAATGGAACTTTTTTCTGAAATTCTAGACGAGACGCTCGACAGCGGCCACAGGGTTCTCGTATTTAGTCAGTTTGTGCAGATGCTCAAGATTTTGCGGTCTCATTTGAAGGCGCGGGACATTCGATACTGTTACTTGGATGGCTCCACGCGTGATCGGCTTGGGGAGGTCGATCGATTCAATGGGGACGCAACGATTCCCGTATTTTTGATTAGTTTGAAGGCGGGAGGGACGGGGTTGAATCTGGCTTCGGCTGACACGGTCATTCACTTTGATCCCTGGTGGAATCCGGCTGTAGAGGATCAAGCGACGGATCGTGCCCATCGTATTGGGCAGCGGCGCACGGTGCACTCGATACGATTGGTCACGGAGGGCACCGTTGAAGAGAAGATCATGGAGCTACAGCAGCGCAAGCGTGCTCTGGCAGAGGTCTTAGTCGAAGAGGGCACTGGGAGTCCGATGGATCTCTCGATGGAGGACTTGGAGCGGCTATTGGGCATGGACTAGTTTTTCAGGTTCGGAGGGATTTGGCTTGCCAGGAACGCTTTTGAATGCTGATCCTATCTGAGGCGAGGTGGATATGACAGGTCTTACGGAGGGTGCCGTGCATGACGGAGCCGATTGAGAGCGGCGCATCGACGGGGGGGCAGGTCACGTTGATTCACCTTGGAGAGGTGAGGGTTCAAGAGGCGACCGGGGAGGTGACACCTTGTCGTGTAAAGGGCACTCTCAAGTCGCGAGCTTCACGGGAAGAGGCCCATGCCGTTGCGGTGGGTGACTACGTGCGATTTCGTCGGGAGAGTGACGGCACTGGATGGATTGAGGAGATCTTACCGCGGACGAGTTTTCTTGCACGCGCGGACCCTCGGCGCCCCGGAATACGGCACGTTCTGGTTGCGAACATGGACCAATTGGTTATTGTTGTCAGCCTTCAGAAGCCAAGATACAAGCTGGGCTTGATTGATCGGTATCTGGCTGCGGCCAATGTCGGCAAGATTCCGCCGGTACTGGTCGTTAATAAGGTGGATTTAGGGCCGGAGTCTGGCATTTCTCATCTTCAAGAGGTATACTCCGGACTTGATCTGCCTCTGATTCCGGTGAGTGCGCAATCGGGGGATGGCCTCGCGGAATTCAAGCGGGTATTGGAGGGTAAGACCTCGGTATTGGTTGGGCATTCCGGCGTTGGAAAGTCCTCACTGGTGAATGCCTTGAATGCCGAATTGGCACTCCCCACTGCTGAGGTGAGTCGAGCCACAGACAAAGGTCGGCACACGACGACCTGGATCCGAATGATCGAGGTGGCACCAGGGATTAAGATCGTTGATTCTGCTGGTATTCGGGAGTTTAAGCCGTTTGGTCTGCGGGCCGACGAATTGGTGTATCATTTCCCGGAGATGATCGCCTTTATGGATGGATGCAGGTTTAGAGACTGTACACACATGAACGAGGCCGGCTGTGCTGTGCGCGCTGCGGTCGAACGCGGGGAGATCTCGCGTGCACGCTTCATGAGTTATCTCCGCATCCTGGAAGAATTGAATCAAAGCGGGCCCCGGGTGCGACCCAGCGGGCAAAATCAATTTTAGACAAAGCTTTTACAGATGCAGTCCTCCCCACCATTTACTGCAGTTGGATGGAAACCTCGGATTCTTGTCGGGATTCTGGCAGGGATTCTGGCTGTCGTGCTAGGCAGGCAGGGTTTCTTTGAGGTTGTGGAGCGGCCGTTCTACGACCAACGAGTGCGGCTGCTTGCACCGCTGAATCCCATATCAGAGGAGATTGTCCTGCTGACGCTGGACGATGAGAGTCTGGAGCGAATGCGTGACTCGCTCGGCTCCTGGCGGTGGCCGCGAATCGTTTTTGGTGGAGTGATCGACTACTGCGAGGAAGCGCGGTCGATCTGTTTCGGTCTACCGCCTGCTCCGGAGGGGGAGCAGTATGGTGAGACGCACGCGATCCTGGAGGAAGAGATTCGGGCGTTCGGTTCGCTGGCCTGCGGTTGCCGATTGGACGCGAGCGAACTAGAGACTCCGATACTTCCTGGACTATCCCGTTTCTTTTTGGACATCGAGGATGGCCCTGCTGCATCACCGCGTTTTTCGCGTATCGATTTACCCTGCCTGGAGATGTTGAGCGGTTCCGCCACGATGGGCTTCATCGATCACCATCCTGATTCGGATGGACTGGTGCGAGCGGTGCTACCCTGTGTTCGGGTCTACGACTACTGGCTGCCGTCCCTGAGCATGGCCGGTCATTTTTCCGGCCTGAACGGCGCATCCTCCCGGGTTGGTTGGATCGACCAGGGGCAGGGTTTTGTGGTTGGTGAGAACGCATTCTACTGCCGTTCCGACGGGTCCGTCCTGCTGCGCCCATCCAATCAACACTACCAGCGGATTCCCCTTGCGGATATTTTCGAGAGCATACGCGCGGAGATCGAGGGTCGGATTCCATCGGTATCGCGGGGGTTTTTCGTTGGGAAGCACGTTTTGATCGGCTCTACGGCCTCGGGTGCGCTCGGGCGGGATTACCAAACCCCTCTGCCCCGGCTCAGGGACGAGATCGAGATCTCTGCGGTTGCTTTGGACAATCTCATGACCGGGACGCATTACTATCTCGCGCCCGCTTGGGCGGGTGCGCTCTTGATCCTCGTCTCAAGTCTTTTCTGTGGTCTGTTTTTCCGGAACCGCCGCCTGCCGGCCCTGATCGTGTGGCCGGTGTTCCTCGTTTTGCTTCTTGGGATTCCGACGCTGATCCAGCACTTCGCAGGTGCGGTCCTTCCGGTTGGAGCGGCCACGACCGGCTCCCTCCTTTCGGCTGTCGTCGTAGGGACACTGATCTGGGGCAGGGAGCAGCGTCTGCTCAGAATGCTGACGGAGGCCGAGGCGACCAAACAAAAACTGACCGACATGTTGGTGCACGACCTCAAGAACCGGCTTTCTCCGATCATGATTTCACTCAGTCTCGTACGCGAGCGTACATCGGTGTTTGAGGATCGTGAGCTGGACGAGTTGCTGCGTGTTGCGGAGCGCTCTTCGACCGGGCTGCTCGAGCAGGTTCACAACCTTTTGGATATTCGGAAGATGCAGGAGGGCCACCTGCGGTTGAACCGAAAGGTCTTTGAGATTGTCACCGTCTTGGAGGAGGAGCTGCGGCAGTACGGTCCAGCGGCGCGGACAGCCGGTTTGGACATCGTCTGCAACAATCGGAACGGTACGCCTTCGGTCTATGCGGATCCGAATGTGGTATCCCGGGTGGTCTCCAATTTGATCTCGAACGCGTTGGACTATGCGACCCCGGGCACCCCGATCGAGCTCTCCTGGACGGAGGAGGAGGACGGCTGGGTTTCGGTGACCGTTGCGAACCAAGGCAAACCGATTCCTGCGGAAGAGCACGACGCCATTTTTCAATGTTTCCTTGGCGGCAATTCAAAGGGGCTTCGGAGTGTGACCGCGCGTGGTTGGGGGCTTGGGCTGGCCTTCTGCAAGCTGGCGATCGAGGAGCATGGCGGCCGGATTTGGATCACCTCGCCCTTGCGGGACCAGGAGAGCGGTGTAGCCTTGACCTTTACCCTTCCTTTGCCGGCGGGGCCCTCCGGTCCGGTGCCACCGAGCTCGGACCATGCCGCGTGATGTTGACTCCGCTTATTGCCATGGCTGAGCGGTGTGAAGGCAGGGAGTGATGAGGGAACAGTCCAAATCGTGCGATTACGAGCAGTCATCGGTCATCCCCTTTCGGGTGCGCAACGGTTCGATTGAGCTGTTGTTGATCACCTCTTGGGGAAAGGGGGCATGGGGTTTCCCGAAGGGATTGATCGAGCCCGGGATGTCCCCTGCGGAGTCGGCCTTGAAGGAGGCTCGGGAGGAAGCCGGTGCGTTGGGGCGGGTTGTGAGCGGTCCGGTTGCCTCTTATCGGTATCGCAAGTGGGGCGGGGTCTGTCAGGTTGAGGTATTCCTGATGCAGGTCACGGGTATGCTGGGCCGCTGGGATGAGGCGGATGTTCGTCGACGTGTCTGGGTACCACTGGCGGATGCGGATCAATACATCATGCGGCGGCGTCTCCGTAGGGTCTTGGAAGCCGCATGGCCTGAGCTGAGCAGGGTGGCTGGAATCGACGCCGAATCCGGGTGACCGCGGTGGCTCACGGGTGCCGCCGTCGAGAGTGGACGGGAGGCAAGCCTAGTAGAGGTCGTCCGAAAAGGTCGCGCTCCTTCAGGCGCCGCCTCCAGGCAATGGTTGCCGATCGGTCGGATCGGTCGGATCAGTCGGATCAGTCGGATCAGTCGGATCAGATTCCTGTTCTGTATGGCATCTGGCCTTCTGAGCACTGCTCAAACTTCGCTGCCGAATTTTGTCAGCACTGCAACAACACGGTTGCTCTACCCGGTTTCTCCTGCCCAAATCCCATTCCGCGTCCTTTCGATACCGAGGCCGATAGCGCCCCCGACCCCGATCTCGTTTTGTTTCGGACGACCTCTAGTGTGTGTCGACCTGATAGAAGGCTGAGATTTCCGCCCATGCCTCTTCCGCGGTCTCGACGATCTTGAAGAGGTTTAGGTCGCTTTCACTGATGGTGCCTTCGTCTACCAGGAATTGGAAGTCGAGAAATCGTTGCCAGAACCCTTTTCCACAGAGGACGATCGGCATTGGTTTGATCTTCTTGGTTTGAACCAGGGTGAGTGCTTCGAACAATTCGTCCATGGTTCCGAAACCGCCCGGGAAGGCCACGATTGCCTTTGCGCGGAGCAGGAAATGCATTTTGCGCATGGAGAAGTAGTGGAACTCGAACGACAGGTCCGGGGTGATGTAGGGATTGGGGTATTGTTCGAAGGGCAGGCTGATGTTGAGTCCGATGCTCTTGCCGCCGGCCTCGAACGCCCCCCGATTGGCGGCTTCCATAATGCCCGGTCCGCCGCCGGTGCTGACGACAAACCGGCATGAGACATGGTTCTGGCATGCCTCCGTGACCATTCTGCCAAACTTCTGAGCCTCCACATAGTACTTGGAATGATCCACGCCGCGCCGCGCACGCATGAGTTGTCTGGCTAAATCGGGGTCGTTGGGTGTCTTGGCTGCTTGATCTTCCAGCACTCGGAGTTGTTCCTCCGCGACTTCGGGGGGGAGGGTGCGGGCACTGCCGAAGACGACGATCGTGGATTCGATCTTGTGCTTTTGCATCATGACTTCCGGATGCATCAGCTCGAGTTGCAGCCGAACGGGGCGCGCGGCATCGCTCTTCAGGAATTCGATATCCTCATAGGCCTTGAGAAGAGCAGCTGGTTTCTTGGGGGAATCGTCCATTTTGTGGTGCCTGTTTCCTTCCGCGCCTGATAGCGCTTGAATTGGGTGTCCCTACCATGCGTGCAATCGAACGTGGCGGTTTCCGGTCCCATTCATTGCAGGGTTTGATTTGGGGATGCAAGTCCAACTCCGCCTGCTGGTACTGGTTCGACGACGCGGACCTTGTTCAGAAGCCAACCGCCGACCAGGAAGAGGACCAGGATGGAGAGGATTGCGGGGCGGCTGCTGCCGAAGGCTGCAGCAGCGGCGGCGAACAGCAGGGGGCCGGTGAAGGACGAGAATTTGGCCATGACACTGAAGAGCCCGAAGAACTCACCGCTCTTCTCGGGTGGGGCGAGGGCGGCGTATAGGCTGCGGCTGAGTGCCTGGCTCCCCCCTTGGACCACGGCCACGAGCCATGCGAGCAGCCAGAATTCGAGGACGGAATCGAGGACGAAACCCCATACGGCGATCAGGCCATAGGCGAAGAGAGCCATTTGAATACAGCCCTTGCTTGTGAGGAACGGACCGAGCCGTCGATGAATGGGGCCTCGCAGGAGGAATGCGCCGATCAGGCAGAGGCCTTGGATCAGCAGTATGCATAATGCGATGACGCCGGTATTGCTGATGCGGGTGTCCTGCAGGACCTCGACCGCACCAATCCGGCATCCCCTGCCGCCCTCTGGTCCGGCGTCCGCCGCTAGGGTCAACGTGTGCGGGCCGGGGGTGGGAAGCTGGATTTTTTGGAGCAACCCGAAGCGTGGCAATTCTGACCAACCGGAAAACCGCACCGGCATGCCGGCTGGGTCCAGCAGGGGTTGGCGATCGCAGAGGACGGTCCAGCCTCCAAGGTCCGGACCTGTCGCGTAGGTGACCTGGAAGTTTTGCCCAATCACGCTGATTTCAATGGTATCGCCGGCCTGCGACGATTGCAGGTAGAGGTCCTGCCCTGGGTTGGAAGCGAAGATGCGTTGGACCCTGCCTTCGAGGCCGGTGCGTTGGAGGGCTGCCTGTGAGGGTTGCAGCAATCCCCACGCCCCGCTGGGACTCCAGTGTTCGTTGTCGGCGGAGATACGGGTGCCGACGCCGGCATAGCCCTCAATGGGGGTGTATTCCGGTGGTGGCGCACCGATCCAATGGCTCGGAAGTATCTTGGCGGTCAACAAGCCACAGACAGGAATCGCCACAATGGAGATCGAGATGAAGGCCGCGAGGAAGGGCCGGCCTTTGGCCTTAGGATCCGGCAATCGACCGAACGCGAGGCTGAAAGGGATACCGACGAATTGCACCAACAGGATGGCCAGGACGAGGTGACCGCCGTCGAACCCGAGTTCGGCACCATAGATCGCGGCCATCCCGATGATCGTTCCGATGCCGTCGTTATAGATCAGAAACGCAATCAGGAAGATGAGCAGGTTCCGATAGCGGCGAAGATCTTGAAAGGTTTGCCAGAGGCGTACGAAGCTCAGGCCGATGGAATGGAATACTCCACGGACGGGCACACGCTCGGCGGCAGGCTCGGGCACTATGAGCAGAAGCGGGATGGAGAAGAGTGCCCACCAGAGGCCGACGGTCAAGAATGAGAGGCGGGCACCCCATGTACCGGGGAGGGAAAAGACCATCACGACATTGACCGCGAGCAGCAGTCCGCCACCGAGGTAACCCAGGGCGTAGCCTTTGGAGGAGACGGAATCCTGATCCTCCGGTCTGGCAACATGTGGAAGGAGGGCGTCATAAAAGACGTTTGCGGAGGCGAAGCCGATGCGACCGATGATGAAAAGCGCGGATGCGAGCAGCCAGTCGCCCCGTTCGACCAGGACCAGCATCCCGGTGGCCACGGACCCGATGGCGACGAAACCGGCGAGAAATCGTTTTTTGGCCTGGACCAGGTCGGACATGGTCCCGAGGATGGGAGAGAGAACGGCGGTGATAAGAAGGGACAGGCTGAGGCCGAAGCTCCAGATTGCCGTTGCGGTGGCGGGCGTGGGAAGGGTCGCCCCGGCGACCTGGCTGAAGTAGACCGGAAGGAGGGCTGCCAGGATGGTGGTTGCGAATGCGGAGTTGGCCCAATCGTACATCGCCCAGGCAAAGATCCGTTGGCGATAGCGATTTTCAGGGGTAGCTTTGCGGTTCATGGGCTTGGAGGGAGGCCCGCATGGCCACGGGCGGGCGATTGGAATTGCCAACGACCTGAAATAGGCGAGGAATGGTCGCTTACTGGCGCCATTCCTCGGTCGGTGGGGTTAGAGAGGCGGCGGCATCCTCACAGGTCGCAGTGGGTGCCGTCGCAATAGGGTGGGTTCTTGGTCTGCTTGCAGCCGCACCAAGCCACTTTCTGGATCTCCTCCAGCTTGACGATCATCGGTGAGAATCCGGTTCCCTTGTGACTCCCGTCGCAGAAGGGCTGGCCTTGGGAATGCCCGCAGGCGCACCATGCGTAGGTGCCCGGCTTCATCTCTTTCACGAACGGCGCCTTCTGTGCGATTTTGGCATCGGACATGGGGGTCTCCTTCCTGGGTGAGTGGATCGACGTCGGTAATGTTGGCATGGTTCCTCAGTGCTTTCAATGGGATTCGACCTCAGGCCCGTCGGCTGAAGACCGTCCGACAGGGATGATGGGGAAGCGCGCCCGGGGTCGGGGGGCTGCATCGGCCGCGGGGTTTGAGCGATGCCATACAGAACCGGAATCGATTTCGATTTCGATTTCGACCCCGATTCAGACTAGGATCGGACGGATCGGACGGATCGGCAACCACTGCCTGAGGCGGTGCCTGAAGGGGCGCACCTTTTCGGACGGCCTCGGGCCCAATGGAATGAGTCTTGTGGTCATGAAAAAAATAGTCTCGTCACTGATCGGCCTGTGTTGGATCCTGCTCATCCCGTCCACCCTCGATGCGCGATTTGCCGTGGAGATGGAATATACAGGTTTCGGCGGGTGGGAGTTTTTTCATGCAGGCGAGGATTGGGCCTTGCGTTGGGCCGGGCTGGGGGAGTTGCAGACCGCGCCGTCCGCGGAAGGACCGTGGGTCTCCGCTTCCGATCGGCCGGACCGGCAGCCATTTACTCTCCCCGAGGACGCAACCTGGGGCTTCTACCGGGTCCTACCGCAGCCCCGCGCCGTCCAGATCCACTATCCCGAGGGGTACGTTCCTGGTGCACAGGTGCCGCTGGTTCTGTTTCTGCACTGGCACGGTTCGAGTGGTGAGTTGTATCGCCAGCAGACCGGCGCCTTGATCGAGAAGTTCGCCGATCAGATGGGATTCGCCTTCGGTTTTCCAACCGGGACACTCTCTACGATTGGAGAGCGCTTCTGGAACGCGACGGCCGCCTGCTGCAATCTCCATGGAAGCGGCGTGGATGATGTTGCCTTCCTTCGCTCGATCATTGAGCAGGCCGTCGCGAGCCACGGCATTGATCCGACGCGCGTGTATCTGTTCGGCTTATCCAACGGCGGATTCATGTGCTATCGGATGGCCTGCGAGGTCTCATCGAAGATCGCGGGAATCGCGGTCCTTTCCGGGCATTCGGCAGGAGAGCCGGACATCTGTCTCCCGGAGCAAGGGGTGCATGTGCTGCATGTGCATGGAACCGCTGATGCCGTGGTCTTTTATGACGGTGGGGTCGACTTGGGGCCGCGTTGGCGTCAGGCCTCACCGGGCGCGGAGGCCTCCGTGCTGCAGTGGGCACGGTTCAACGGGGCTGACGTAACCGCCCGGACGCAGTCCTTGGCCCTGGATTTCCTCAAAAACGACGCGGGCAACGACACCGATCGGATCTGGTACGAGCCCGCGCTGGATGGGCATTCGGTGGAGCTTTGGCGGATCAACGGGTTCGGCCACCTCAATGGTCAGGTGTATTGGACCGCGCTATACCGGGAGATGCTGGAATGGCTGATGGCCCGGCCCTCAGTCGTCCGTTGAATCTGAGTCAGAGTCCGAATCCGCATACCATTGGGAGAGGATCTCGATGATCTTACGTGCCTGTTTTCCGCTGGAAATGTTGAATTTGCTCTGGGGCATGTAGCGGCCGGAGCGCTTTTGGTATCGGACAATCCGGACCTTGGCGGGACTGTATTCTCCACTGCGTCGATCGCGGTCCTGATACAGGAACATGATGGTCGTCCATGAACCCTTTGACAGAACGAACTTGTCAATTTCCTTGACGGAAACTGTTCCGTCTTCTTCGACCCATTGGATGCTGAGATCTTCGATGTTTTCACTCATGAACGATAGCTCCACGCGATCTTTCGGGCGTGTGAATGGTGATAGGGTGGCTTTTTAGGATCGGGTTCACAAATAGTGGCCCCGATCGATAGATGCAAAAATAATTGAGAAAAGGGATCCGTCGTCAACCCCGACCGAGCAATAACCTTCGCGTGTTCGATAGGGCTCATGCCCGGTGGGGGGCGATCCATACGGCTTGAAGAGGCGTTCACGCCCGCGACGGCCGGAAGTTGGGATGGATAGTTTGGGTGGCCGAGGCAAACCCATCGGTGCCACTGACCGGATTTCGCGGGTGGTTGTCTGCCTTCGGCTAATCTTGTCGATGGGGATTCATCCCGGTTTCCCTCAGGCAGAGGAGTTGATTGGCGGTGCGGATCAGGAGCCTGCCTTGAGCGGCTACGATCGTAGCGCGTGTTGGGCGAGCGTCCAGCTGCGCCTGATGCAGGAGCTTGAATTCCTCGCCGCCTGCCTGGATCACAGCGACCTCTGCGCGTTCGCTCATGCAATAGATCTTGTCGTCGGCGCCGGTCAGCGACGCACGGATCACGGCCCGGAAGTCGAGCTTCCCGCTCCAGAAGATCTCTCCTGTGCGCGGGTCTTGGCAGACGAGATTGCGTTTGTCGTCATCCAGGACGTAGAGCCGGTCTTTGTAGAGCAGGGGAGTGGATGCGTCGGGACTGTACTCGCCGTTCTTCCAGACGATGATCTCATCGCCGAGGTCACCGGTGCCACTGGGCCGGAGCGCGTAGAAGTCCGAGTGCTTCGGTCCGGGGATATAGACGAGGTCCTGGTAGACCAGCGGGGATGGAACGATCCGCAAATTGGTGCTTTTCCTGGGGTTATACGTGTGCCAACGCCAGAGCTCCTCGCCGGTCTTGGGCGCGTGCCCCGTCAGGACGTCCCCGCCCGCGACGAGGAGTTCTTCGCGACCTTCGATGGTGCGCAGCTGGGGTGTGCTGTACGCCTCCTGGGATTCATCGAGTGCATCGGTGGGGCGCATCTGTTCCCAGAGGATATCGCCCGAGGCCGCGTCGATAGCGAGGAGATAGGAATCGATCTTTTCGGGGAGCGTTTTGCCGGGGAGTGCCTCGGATCGGCCGTATCGGTTCGGGCGCGCGTTCTGGAGGAGCTGAAAATAGAGGGTGCCCTTATGCAAAAGCGGACTCGAGCTGAACCCGAACTGCAGGACAAACCGTCCGTATTTCTCCTCCAAATTGCGATCCCAGATTGGCTTGCCGTCGAGGGTGAAGGCATGAAACTGGCCGTTACCCGTGAGAAACACCACGCGTTGACCGTCTGTGACGGGCGAGGGAGAACCCAGGTTGTTCAACGGGTACTTGCGGTCCTGAACGAGGGTATGTCGCCATACCTCATTGCCGGTTGCCAGTTCGAGGCAGACTGCACTGATGCTCTCGTCGGCTTCGTTCACATCGAGCATGAAGATGTGGTCTTCCCACACGATCGGGGTGGCCGCACCGGGTCCGGGCAAATCGACGCGCCAATCAACGTTGCGGGATTCATCCCAATCCGCGGGCAGATGGGACTCGGTCGTCGCCCCGTTTTGGAATGGGCCCCGCCACTGCGGCCAATTTTCGCCGTAGGCCGCGGGGAGCGCGAGCGTGGCAAACCAGATGAGGCTGGGTAGGGTGATGGCACGGTGAAGATGGAGGGCTCTGGCTTTCATGTCGAACCAAACCTGTGGATAAGAGGATGTTGAGGATGAAATCGGATTGTCTGATCGGCTTAAGGGTCGGCTGAAACTAAGTGCAACCGAGGCGGTGATGCAAGCACGTTATCCGGCGGAGGAGAGGACGAAGCGGGCGGTGTTCGACTTTGTTGACGGGAATGTGCTTTGAGGGTACTCAGTTTCGAGTAACGCCGTTCCGTTCACAACGGTGACATGTATGACGTGGCGCGATCACTTTGTGGTCGAGCACGATGGGGGATTCATGATCCAGCGACTCCGTCGTTCAGATGACCATGACGATACCAAGCGCAGCCTATGAAATGGGAGCTACCGGGCCTGTCCATGTGAATCCCAAAGGGGAAAGCAGACGATTGGGTCTCAAACTTGGTATGCCGATGATAGGTCTGAAACGGCAGGGGTACCTACCAGTCGCTATCCTAGTCCAACAGGAGGACTGGAAGAACATGACTCGAACGAATGGGTGGGTGGTGCAGACGCAAGGCACCGCGCACCTCCATAATATCAGCTCAAACAGGGGAATCAACGCATGACAATCCATCCCTATCTCAACTTCGATGGCAAGACCGAGGAAGCGCTTCGGTTCTACGAGAAGATCCTAGGCGGCAAGCTGTCTGATATCCACCGGTACGACTCCATGCCCCAGGAGGAGGGCTGCGAGCTCACGCCCGAGCAGAATAATCTGGTGATGCACGTCAGCCTCCAGCTGCCTGACGGCCAGATGATCATGGCGAGCGACATGATTGAAGGAATGGGGCCCACGCTCCAGGTGGGGAATAACTTCTCCATTTGTGTCTGTCCTGACTCGAAGCAAGAGGCTGATCGTATCTTCAACGCGCTCGCAGAGGGTGGCACCATCGCGATGCCTTTGGCGGACCAATTCTGGGGCGATTATTTCGGTTGCTTGGCGGACCGCTTCGGGATCAACTGGATGGTGAACTACTCGGACCCCGCGGCGCGGCCGAGCTGATCGGCTGCGTTGAAGCTGTGAATCGCCCGAGGGGCGCGGACCTGTGTGTGCCAAGAAATTCGCGAGATGGAGCCCGTGCGAAAAGGAGCGCGCCTTAAGGCGTCCCCTCCTGACAATGCTGGCCGATCAGTCAGATCATTTTCGAAATCGAAATCGGGATCGAAATCGGTATCGATAGGACGCGGAATGGGATTCGGACAATGATCTGACGGATCGGGAAGAGAGAACCACAGATGGACACAGATGAACACAGATCAGATCAGAAAAGGAAATTATCTGTGTGAATCTGTGTCCATCTGTGGTTGAAAAAATGGATTTCTTGCAGCAAGAACCATTCCCAGCTAAGGGCCGTCCAAAAAGGATGATGGCGAAGGCAGCTCGGGGTCGGGATCGAAATCGGTATCGATAGGACGCGGAATGGGATTCGGACAATGATCTGACGGATCGGGAAGAGAGAACCACAGATGGACAC
>CALLYA010000051.1 GCA_937875495.1 uncultured Verrucomicrobiota bacterium | reverse complement strand
GGGGAGGGAGGGGGAAGGGCGGAGGGAAGGGCAGGAGGGAAGGGGAAAGGTGAACTTGGAAGACGCGAAGACACGAAGATACGAAGGGGTTTTCCTTATGATTCGATCTTTAATTGTTTGCGCAATGGCGGCGTGGCTGGTGCCTGGGGTGCGGGCGGAGGTGCCGTTTGGGGATCGGGTGGTGTTGCGTGGGGAGCTGGCGAATGCTCGCGCGAAGTTTAGCTCGGGCGGGCGGGGGCGTGTCGCCTTTCTCGGTGGATCCATCACGGAGATGGATGGGTATCGCCCGATGGTGTGCGAGATCCTGAAGCGGCGGTTTCCGGAGACGGAATTCAGCTTCATCAGCGCCGGTATCAGTTCCACGACTTCCATTGCGGGCGCATTTCGGCTGGAGCGCGACGTGTTCGGCGAGGGGCCGGTGGATCTGCTTTTCGTGGAGTTCGCGGTGAACGACGATCAGGATGGACGTTACCGTCGGCAGGAGTGCATCCGTGGGATGGAAGGGATCCTGCGCCATGCGCGGCTGCTCAATCCGCGGATCGATATCGTCATGACGCATTTTGTGAACGAGGGGATGCTTGCCACATACGACCGGGGAGCGGTTCCCACCTCGATCGCGGCGCATGAGGCCGTTGCGCGGCACTACGGCGTGTCGACGATTCACATGGCCCGGCAGCTGTGGCTGGAGATCGAGGCGGGGACCTTCAGCTGGAGCGAGTATGGCGGGGTGCATCCGGCGCCGGCCGGCAATGCCAAGTGCGCCGGGATGATCGACGAGCTGTTCCGCCGCGCCTGGGGTGTGGAGACAACTCCGCCAACGGCCTCAAGCGCTTACTCGCTTCCTGCGGAACCTCTGGATCGCTTCAGCTATTTTCGCGGCCGCTGTGTCCCTCCAGACCAGGCTGAGTGGACCGCCGGCTGGAGCATTTCTGTGCCCGATTGGGGTGCACTGCCCGGGGAGAAGCGAGAGCGGTTCAGCTCGATACCGATGCTGGTCTCGACTACTGTCGGGGCGACGCTCGAGCTGAGCTTCGAGGGCGCATGCGTCGGTGCGAATATCGTGGCAGGACCCGATGCCGGCATGGTCGAGGTGCGGATCGACGACGGACCGGTCCGGACCCTCGATCTGTATCACGACTACAGTCGTGGGCTGCACTATCCGCGCACCCTCATCTTCGCAGATGAGTTGCCGGCCGGCCGCCACCGTTTGCGGCTCTCGCTTGCCGAAGAGGCACGCGGTGCGGGGCAGGCGATTCGGATCATCGAATTTGTGACAAATTGAGGAATGGACCGGAACCAAGAGGCGATCACCCATGAATATGCGCTTTGTTTTGTCAATGATACCGTTGCTGTTTGCGCTGAATCAACCCGCCACCGGCGCACCCGACGTGGTCGGTGCCAATACCGACTGGCTGCGGGACGCCCAGCTCGGGGTGTTCGTCCACTATTTGCCCGGTGATCCGGCTGCCTTCGCCGGCGTGGATGCCTTCGATTGCGAGCACCTGGCCGATCAGCTCGCCTCGATGGGCGCGCGGTATTTGGTCCTTACCCTGGGTCAGAATTCCGGCTACATGAACGCCCCGAACGCGGCGTATGACCGTGTGACCGGGTATGCCGCGGGCGAGCGTTGTGCCGTGCGGGACCTCCCTCTGGACCTGCATCAAGCGCTTGCCCCGCGCGGGATCCGGTTGATGCTCTATCTGCCGTGCCAGGTTCCGAACCGGGATGTGCGTGCGCAGGCGGCATTCGGACTCGATCAGGGCCCGAAGGATCAACCGATCGACTCCGGCTTCGCCCACAAATGGGCGGAGGTGATCCGGGAATGGGCGGACCGATACGGAGATAAGGTCTCCGGTTGGTGGTTTGACGGTGCGTACGAGCATGTCCGTTTCCACGAGGAGATCGCCCAGATTTACACTGCCGCGGTGCGGCATGGTAATCCCGATGCGATCGTGACCTTCAATCCGGGGGTCCGGCTGATCCGGTATACAGAGAGTGAGGACTACACCGCCGGCGAGCTGAACGAGCCGTGTGCGGCCGTGCCTGAGGGCCGCTGGGTCGACGGCTCGCAGTGGCATGCGCTCACCTATCTCGGGTCGGCCTGGGGCCGGCGGGATGTCCGCTTTGCTGACGAGTCCTGGATCGACTGGGTGCGTGCCGCGACGGCCGCGGGCGGGGCGGTCACGCTGGATGCGGGGCCCAATTACGCGCCCGAGGCGGGTCCGATCGGATCGCTGGCCGAAGCGCAGGTGAACCAGGTGCGTGCGATTCGTCGGGCGCTTTGGCCGGAGCGGATGACGCGCGCGGAGAGCTTTCTGGGGATTCACTATGATTTTCATGCCGGCCCGGACTGCACCGAGATCGGCAAGCAGACGACCCGTGCGATGGTCGAGGATGTGATTCGCCAAGTGCAACCGGACTATATCCAGATCGATTGCAAGGGCCACAGGGGGCTGTCGAGCTATCCGACCAAGGTCGGGAATCAGGCGCCTGGGTTTGTGGGCGATCCGTTGCGCATTTGGCGTGATGTGACCGCCGAGCATGGTATTGCGCTCTTCATGCACTATTCGGGCGTGTGGGATTCACAAGCGATTCTGGATCATCCGGACTGGGCGGTAGTCAACGGCGACGGCGGGCGCAATCCGAATGCGACATCGTTCTGGTCGCCCTATGCCGAGGAGCTGCTGATTCCGCAGCTATGGGAACTGGCCGGCGACTACGGGGTTGATGGCGCCTGGGTGGATGGCGAGTGCTGGGCGTCGCAGCCCGACTATGGCGATGCCGCGCTGCGTGCGTTTCGTGAGACGACCGGGATTCAAACGGTCCCGCGTGGTCCGGGCGAGCCGTTCTGGTACGAGTTTCTGCAGTTCCATCGGGACGCCTTTCGCGCCTATCTACGGGATTACATAGAGGAAGTGAAACAGAGTTATCCCGCATTTCAACTGTGCAGCAACTGGGCCTTTTCGGACCACATGCCCGAGGCGGTCTGTGCGCCGGTCGATTGGATCTCGGGCGATTACTCGCCGCAGGACAGCCTCAATTCCGCACGTCTTTCGGGCCGCTTCATGGCGCGCCAGGGCAAGCCGTGGGACCTCATGGCTTGGAGCTTTACGATGACCACGGGCAAGGGGACGTCGAACCAGAAATCCGTGGTCCAGCTCAAGCGCGAGGCGGCTGCGGTGCTCGCTCTGGGCGGTGGATTCCAGGCCTATTTCCAGCAGCGCCGCGACGGATCGATCCGGCTGGAACTGGTGCCGGTCATGGCCGAAGTCGCGAAGTTCTGCCGGGCGCGGCAGGAGTTTTGTCATCGGTCCGAGGCGGTCCCGCAGGTGGCGTTGCTCTACTCGACCGCTGCGCACTACCGCTCGATCAACGGCCTCTTCAACCGCGATCTCACGCGCCTCCGCGGCACACTCCAAGGCCTGCTCGAGAGTCAGTACTCCGTGGAGGTCCTCGCGGAGCATCAGCTGATCAACCGGATGTCCGAGTATCCCTTGATCGTGGTCCCTGAAATCAGCTATTTGGAGCCGGTCTTTCGTCAGCAGCTGATCGACTATGCGCGTGCCGGCGGGAAGTTGCTGGTGATCGGGCCCGCGGCCGGTGGGCTCTTCGCCAGGGAACTCGACCTGGCGAATTCAGCGCCGATCGCCGATTCTGCGCGGGTTATCGCCCTTGAGGGTGTGGAATTCTCGACGCTCGACCCAGCGCATGCGGTCGAGCTCGGCCCGCGGGGGCAGGCCATCGGCGTGATCGAGGCCGGCGGCGCGCAGACCCCGGCGGCGTCCGTTGCCGATTTGGGCGCGGGCATGATTGCCGCCACGCATTTCAGCTTCGGTCGAGGCTATCTGCAGTCGGATCCAGCCTCGATGCGCGTTTTTTTGGCGGGGCTGGTCGATGAGCTCTTCCCGGAACCGCTGGTCGAGGTGGAGGGCAGTGCCTACGTGGATGTCGCGCTGCAGCGGATCGACGGGCGCCTCGCCGTCAATCTCGTCAATACCTCGGGACCGCATGCCGATCCGGATACCCCGGTGTTCGATGAGATCCCTGCGATCGGGCCGTTGGAAATCGCGATTCGGCTGCCGGAGCGACCGGCGGGCCTACGCCTGGAGCCGGGCGGCGAGAAGTTGACGTTTACCTATGCGGAAGGGCGGGTGCGGACAACGGTGCCGGAGCTCGACATCCATCGTGTGCTGCTGGTGGATTGAGCGTTGCCAAACAAGGGAGACGGGAGCGAGGGATGAAGACAACTCTACGTTGGTGGCCCCAGTCGGTTTTATGCATGGCGCTGATGGGTGCCTTGGTGACCGAATCGACCGCGGAATCGGTTGCCGATCGCCCGCCTGAGGCGGTGGTCCAGGGGGAGCTGATCGCCTTCCCCGGGCCCTGGAGTTTTATGGGCAGGCCCTCGCTGATCCTGGTCAGCGATGAAGAGTTGGAGGCGCTTGCGGCCGACCCGGACCGGGTCCTGAACCTATCGACATCGCTCCAACCGGATCACAAATCGCTGCGGCAGGTATGCGAACGCGCTGCGGCGCGAGGGCAGCGGACGCTTATCCTCGCATTCGACCACTTCTTCGCGCAGTACCGGCCGGGCCAGGATCATCCGCGCCGGCTGATGCCGGACATGCCGGAGTACATCGACTGCATCGCCCGCATCAGCGAGTTCGCGCAGGGCTTCGGCCTGGGCTTGGAGATCAGTCTGCTGAGTCCACTCGAGATCGGACCTGCCTTCGAGAAGGCTACGGGCGAGTCGGGTGTCTGGATGCACTACCGGATTGGACTGCGCGATCCGGGGTCCGGCGCGTATAGCGTTCAACTCTGGCGGCAGCATCGTTGGACGAACAACAAGGGGCCGATTGAGATTGAGCCGGCGCAGGTGCGTGTCTTTGCCTTCCGCTCGCACCGTGTGCCGGGCACGCGCTACCGGGCGGTCGATCCCAACGCGATCGTCGAGATCACCGGCACAGCGGAGATCGAGGAATGGCCGGGGGTGACTACGCCGAACGCGCAGCGGATCCGGGTGCATGGTGCCGGCATGACGGAGATCGGCGAGCTCGATCGGGTGATGGTTGTGCAGACGTACCGCTCGCCGGAGATGGATTACTTCAGCGCGCGCGCGTTGCCGTTCATGCAAGAGCTGGTCGATCGATATGCCGATGCCGGGGTCGAGCTCAACGGACTCTATGCGGATGAGATGCACATCCAGCAGGACTGGCGTTATTTCAATCACCACGATCACGGGGCGTTCGCGCTGCGCTATGTGAGTGATGGTTTTGCCCGGGAGTTTTCGCGGCGATACGGTGCGGAGTACGGGGATTTTGCCAAGTACCTGCTCTATTTCGCGCACGGGCAGGAGGATTTCTCGCCGGAGCTGGATGCGAAAGCGGACGTGATGTATGTGCTCGGTGCGGACTCGGCCGGGGTTCAGAAGACCGCGCTGTTGCGCTCCCGCTATTACCGGCTGCTGCAGAACGGCGTCGTCGATCTCTTTGTCGCGGCGAAGCATTATGCCGAGCGGAAGATGGGCCGCAGGTTGGAGGCGCGTGCGCATGCCACCTGGGCGGAGAGTCCCACAATCGATTACTGGGCGGTGGGTGGGGAGCATTTGCCGCCGCATCAGTATGAGTACACCTCCAATTTCGTCTGGTCCTGCACGGTCCACCAGGCAGCGTCGGCCTGTCATGACTATTTCAAGTGGGGCGATTTTTTGACTGGCAACGGGAATGACCATGCGGAAGGGGGGTGGCTCGACCGCAATTACTTCGGGCTCGCGCTCGGCTGTTCGACCGGGGTTTTGAATGAGATCCCGTATTCATACGCGGCGCACTGGGGCATGCCGCATCCGATTTGGCTCCGGCGCACGGTGGTGCAGAGCGCATTCGGCGCGGCCGGCTCGCCGCTCTGGGGGGCGGTGCAGGATATGGAGCATCGCGATGTCGAGGTGCTGATGCTCTATCCCCTCGATCTGGTAGCCGCGGACGAGCGGTTTGGCAGCTGGATGACCCAGTACGGCTATGCGAACTACATCACCCAGGAAAAGCTATTGGAGCGGGGAGCGGTCCGGGATGGGGCGGTTTGGGTCGCCGGCCGGCGGTTCACCACTCTTGTTGCACTCTTTGAGCCGTTTCCCGAACCGGCGCTGATCGGCATGATGGCGGCGCTGGTACAGGCCGGCGGGCGCGTGGTTTGGTCCGGTCCGCCGCCGCTGCTGGATGCGGAAGGCGGTGATACGTTCGGTTCGTGGAAGGGGGTGTTCGGCATCAGTTCCTCGAGCGCACCGATCGACGGCAGGATGGTCCCGGGCAGGATGGTCGCGTTCGAGGGTTCGCTGGAAGGTGTGGCTGAGCAGGTGATCCTGACGGACCTGTTTGTGGACCGCGTCTATCCTGTGGAGCCGGGCACGGCCGCACCGATCGCGCGGGTCGAGGGCGCGGTTGTCGGCACGCATTTAACGGCTGAGGGTGGGGGGCAGGCGCTCTATCTCGGGTATCGTCCGCGCGACGATCAGTCGGCGAGTCTCGGGTATGAAACCAGCAACTGGTTTGGGGTGCTCGATCGTGTGGGTGCCTACCCGGACTCGGGGCGGTTCGAGGGGGTGCGTGACAACACCGAGGTCATCTCCCGCACGACGGACTACCTCGCCTGCCGATTTCCCAACGGCGCGATCGCGATCGCCCGGCATCTGAAGGCGATGAGGGAGGATTGGCCCGGCGGTTTTGCGCGCGACGCCGAAGCGGATGCCGCGTGGGCGGAGGCGCACGCGCTTCCGAGCGATGCCCTGATTTTGGACGACTTCAAGGTCGCGGGGCATCGGGTGAGTTACAGCGGCAAGCATGGATTTGTATTCCGTGCAGATCCGGAGCTGGGCTTGATTGCGTTTGCGGGGTTCAGTCCCGAGCGGATTGCGGTCGACGGCCGGGAATATACGATATCGGATCGGCCACTGAGCCAGGTGGCGTGGGCACCGGTCTCCGAAAAGCGGCGAGTTGCTGGCGGTGCGGTGTTGCAGGTGCAGCTGCATGGCAGCGGCCTGGTTCGAATCCCGCGTGCGGGGCTGCCGCAGGGGTTACGGTTCTTTGCGGAAGGCGCGAAGCCGGGTGACCGCGGCGAGCCGATTGAGGCAGCACTGGTGGAGGACACCTATGAGCTGCATGTGCCGCCGACAGCCTCCGGCCGGTGGATCTACGGGTGCCCCTGATCGACAAAGCGATACCGGTGCGACGCGTGGATGCACGTGCCGCACCGGTAGGTAGAGCCCGTCCGAAAAGGTAGCCGCATTCTCAAGCTGACCTCCCCATCCGGACCCGGAAAGCCTCCCGCAGAGGGCGCGGTGACGTTT
>CALLYA010000050.1 GCA_937875495.1 uncultured Verrucomicrobiota bacterium | reverse complement strand
CCGACCCCGACCCCGATTTCCCGCGTTCTGCTCGTACACGTACACGTACACGTACACCTGCTCGTACACCTGCTCGTACACGTACACGTACACGTACACGTACACGTCCCCATCCCCTGTTCGCGAAATCCAAGGCGACCCCGCCATTCCCACCCTCGTGTACGAGAACGTGTACCGCTTCAATGGGTACGCGTACGTTTCTGGGCCCAACCCGGGATTGGGTTCCCCGGGCTGGACCCTGAAGAGGGGCTTACTACCCACTGGCGATTTGGCGGCAGAGGAACGATAGGGCTGGGGTTCGATAGGGCTGAAGCCGTGGCCTTGGGAATGCGAACCATCGAGTGTTGGGGCGATGACGGTGTTGTGGATATTTGCATGCGTATACTCCACGCCGAATCACGCGATCCATCGATCCCGATTCCGATACCGACCCCGACCCCGATTTCCCGCGTTCTGCACGTACACGTACACGTACACCTGCTCGTACACGTACACGTACTCGTACACGTACCCCTGTTCGCGAAATCCAAGGCGACCCCGCCATTCCCACCCTCGTGTACGAGAACGTGTACCGCTTCAATGGGTACGCGTACGTTTCCGGGCCCAACCCGGGATTGGGTTCCCCGGGCTGTGCCCATATCCCACCAGACCGAGACGGTTCGGCTACCCCACTGCCCACTACTCACTGCTCACATGGCCAAAGGCCCCCGGCCTTGGAATCGTTCCAACCCTGTGGCACAATAGCTTGTTTTCGAATCCAGGTTTGGTTGGCATAGTCGGATGTGGAGCCATTATTTATGCAAGGAATCGTCATCTGCTTGTTCATGGGATTAACCCTGCTCTGCTTGGAGGTCTTCCTCCCGGGCGGGGTCATCGGTGCCATCGGCGCATGCTTTCTCGTGGCCTCCATCTTCCTTGTCTACCAGACCTACGACCCGATCATCGGCCATGCCATGACCGCCGGCATCCTGGTCCTGGTTCTCACCGGGTTCCTGTTGTGGCTCAAGGTATTGCCCAACACACCCATCGGGCGGGTGCTGACCCTCCAAACCCAACAGGATTCCTCGGTCGTCGATGCCGGGAACCAAACGCTACTCAACAAAACAGGCATGAGCTTCACCGACCTTCGTCCGGTCGGAGTCGGGATATTTGATGGCAAACGCTTGGACGTCATCGCGGAAAGCGGAATGATCAGTAAGAATCGAAGGATCGTCATCGTCGACGTGCAGGGAAATGATTTGTACGTCCGGGAAATCCCACAAAACGAAACCGTGGCCTGACCGGCCCCAATCCCCCCCCGAACTTACTCCGTCACACGAGCAGGAGATTGAGCACTATGAATATGACTGTATTGGCTGCTGGTCTTTTAGACAGCCCGTTCGGCATGGCAATCATCGCCCTCATCGGCATCATCACCATCGCCTTCCTGATGGTCTTCGTCTTCTTCCTGGAGGTATGGCTGCGGGCGAGATTCTCCGGGGCGTCGGTCTCCCTCTTCAACCTGATCGGAATGAAGTTGAGACGCGTGCCACCCCGCCTGATCGTGGACACCCGCATCACCTCACTCAAGGCCGGCATCGCCCTCTCCACCGACGATCTCGAATCACACTATCTCGCAGGCGGTAACGTGGTCCGCGTTATCCAAGCCTTGATCGCCGCCAGTAAGGCTGGAATACAACTCGATTGGAAACGCGCCACAGCCATCGATCTCGCCGGCCGTGACGTCCTCGACGCCGTCCAGACCTCCGTCAATCCGAAGGTCATCGACTGCCCCTCTCCCGCCTCCGGTAGGACCACCATCGACGCCGTCGCCAAGGACGGCATCCAACTCAAGGCCCGCGCACGTGTCACGGTCCGCGCCAACATCGACCGATTGGTCGGCGGCGCCACCGAAGAGACCATCATCGCCCGCGTCGGTGAAGGCATCGTGACCACCATCGGCTCGGCCACCAACTACAAGGCCGTGCTCGAGAATCCAGACAGCATTTCGACCCGTGTTCTCGAGAAGGGCCTCGATTCCGGCACCGCCTTCCAAATCCTCTCCATCGATATCGCAGACGTCGATGTCGGCGAAAATATCGGCGCCCGCCTCCAAGCCGATCAGGCCGAAGCCGATCGGCGCGTCGCTCAGGCTCGCGCGGAAGTCCGCAGGGCCGCCGCCGTCGCCGAAGAACAGGAGATGAAGGCACGGGTCGAGGAGATGCGCGCCAAGGTCGTCGAGGCCGAGGCGGAAGTCCCGCAAGCCATCTCCCAGGCATTCCGAGACGGTAATCTCGGCGTCATGGATTACTACCGACTCAAGAACATCCTCGCAGATACCACCATGCGCAACAGCATCGGACGCGAGGAGAGCTCACCGTATGACCCGGACAAGGCAGGGAACTGATTCCAGCGGACGGCTTCGCGGCAGCCCTCAGCGCTGCCTGAGCCGCTCCGCTTCTCGCAACCGGAGAGGGGGCGACCGCCCCCCTCTCCGCCCACCGCCTTACCCAAGGAAGAGCTAGGATCATGGACGACATCGGTACTATCATATTTCTGCTGCTCGTCGTGTTCGGTCCGATGTTGAAAAAACTCGGCGAAAAGAAGCAATCCACGGGGACGCCAGCCAAATCGCTCGATCCCTCCGATTCGCGGCCCAATGACCCGTTTACACCCGTGCCCACAAGTACCGTCGATCCGGAGGAGGAACTCAGACGCTTTCTCGAATCGCTCACCGGCGCTCCGCCCAGGCCAGCGATCCCTCCGAAACCGGTTGGGACCCGCCAGGACAACGAACCCGCAGCCCGATCGAGCGAGCGCCAGGGATCGCGGTCCTCCGTTTCACCCACCAGGGAAGGTGCCCCGAAACGTCCGCCACGCCCGATTTACGCACGCAAAGCGCCGGACGAAATCAGGCCCCAACGGCCCCTTCCCTCGGCATCCTCCGAATCGTCGGCCCACAGTCCGAGACTGCCGAAGCGACGTCGGGAAAGACCCGCTCCGGTTCGAACGGAAGAGCCCAAGGTTGCGAATATGAGCACGTACGACAGCCAGGCCAATCTTGGCAGTCTGGCGCGCTCCAGTTCCGGCTCATCCGTCGCGCCTCCGGCTCCCCCACATCCCCTGTCCGCCCGCGGTAAAACCGCGTCCCTGCGCGGCAGCCTTCACAACCGGAATCGCCTTCGCCAAGCCATCCTGCTTTCAGAAATCCTGAGTCCCCCACGGGCGCTCCGCCCCTGGGACCAGAATCTTCAACAGTGAGACCAATCAAGGTTTTCTCCATGCCTCATCCATTCACGCCCCCCCTCCCTAAGCGCAGGCCCACCATAAAAACCCTTCGCACCGTCCTGCTCCTTGCCGCGGCACTCGGCCTGCCCTTGCAGCAGACGACCGCACTCTCCCTTGAAGGCCTGTTCAGCGACACCCAATGGACCTCCATGTCCGACCTACCCCAGCTCTCGCCCGCTGGCACCGAAGGCTGGCTCGTCCGCCTTCAGACCCCCAAGGGGAAAGAGCTGGCCGATGCGCTTGCGAACTACCGGGAAACCGGTATGGAGATCCTCGATGCCGTTGTCCTCGCGCAAATCGACGCTTACCTCCCCTATGTCGTCCCCGAAAACGACGAGCAAACCACCTTCCGTCATGCGGTCGAGGCGCGGGACTGGCACTCCGCTGGAGCATTGATCGAGCGAAAGTCCAAAGGCTCCAACCAGCCGGAACTTCTGGCCCTGATCCAGGCGATGCTCAACACCCTGCAGGGCCGATTCAGGATGACATCCAACCTGATCGCACAGATTCCCGCAGAGATCCGAACCCAGTCCCCCTTGGTTCAGCTGGCTCAGGCCCAGCTCCATCTGCAGAGCCGGGAGTACGCCAACTGCCGGGAGCAAATCGATAATATCCTTGGGGCTAAAGGACTTCCACAGCATCAACACGAACTGCAGCTCGTACGGGTCACCCTGCTCTACCTGCTCGATCAGAGGGAACAGGCCGCGCAGGAATACGACGCCATTCTCCTGGCCATGCCGGAGCCCGCGCAGATCGCAACCGAGATCGGACGCCGCCTGCTCGCCTCCGCGCGGAGCGAACAGGCAGCCGAGTGGTTTCTCAAAGCCCTCCAGGAGGATTCCTCCTATACCCACGCAGCCGTCGGCCTCGTACAAGCACACGTTCAGGCTGCGGATTACCCACGGGCACAGCAACAGGCCGATCAGTGGCTGCTCCCCGATGTCCCTCAACATCGTCGTATCCGAGCCCAACTGCTCCGTTTCAGCGGACACCTGGAACAGGCGCTCGAAGAGGTGCGTACAATCCGGCGTAACGGCGCCACCGATCAACTCCTAGTCGCGCTTGAGGCCCATACCCTGCTCGACCTATGTCGTCCCGACGAGGCTGATCGCCTGCTCAGCCCCGAGGTCGACAAGCCATCGCTCGCCTTTCCGATCGTCATCGCCTACGTCCGCACTCTCCGCGACCTGGGACGCTACGCCGAAATCGATCGTTGGTTGATCCAGCTCCCCGACAACGTTGCCGAATCCAACCATTGGCGCCTGCTGCGGGCCTGGTGGTCTTACGAACGCGAGGAATACGTCCGCTGCTCCAACGACCTGGACCTCTGTCTGGCGGACGGTTTTCAAACACCCGCCGTATACGCCCTTTTCGGCGCCGTCCATTTCCAACAGCACAACCGGATGAAGGCACAGGAAGCATGGGAGAAGACCTACGCGAACACCCCCCAGACAGCCCTGTTCCAGACCATCGAGGCAGAGGCCAATCTCGAAGCCAAACGCCTGGATGAGTGCGCCACCCTCCTCGAAATTCTCCTCAAACAACAACCCGATGCAGGCCCTGTGCTCCTCTTGAAGGGGCGGCTCTTGAACGCGCGCGGCCTGCACCAGGAAGGTATCGATTGGTGCCAACGCGCACTCGAAGCCGGCGCACCCGGCCGGGATACCCGTATCGAACTGGCCGAATCCTATCTGCGAACCGGCCGGAACCAGGAAGCCCAGGAACAGGTGGACTTTCTCTACCAACACTATCCTCTGAATCCCTCGGTCCTCGTGTTGAGCGCCGCCCTCCATTACAGGTCCGGTAATCACGAGACCGCCGCGCGGGACGCCAACCTGGTTCTTAACAACGGCGGTACACAGGAGCGTTCCCGGGCTTCCGTTCTGCTGGGACAAATCGCGATCGCCCGGAATCAGGTGACGACCGCCCTCGAATTCGCAGAGGCCGCCGTCCGCATCGGTGCACCCCTCGCCGGACCCTACATCCTGCGCGGCGAAATCCGCTTCGACGATCAGAAATATGTCGCCGCGGAGGCCGATTTCACCCGCGCCATCCGCCTGGAGCCTGAACTGGAGGACGGCTATGCCTGGCGCGCACGTACACTTCAGGCAAAAGACCTCTTCCGGGATGCCATCCGAGATTATACCGAGGCAATCCGCCTCGCCGCCAGTCCCGCCAACCGCGCAAGCCACCACCTGCAACGCGCCCTCTGCTACGTCCAACTGCAAGGCTGGGAATACGCCAGGATCGATTTGGACCGTGCCCGCGAACTCGCTCCGAACCAGCCGGAGATCCTGTTTGTCGAAGGCCGCCTTG
The DNA here is from genome assembly GCA_937875495.1 of uncultured Verrucomicrobiota bacterium. Taxonomy (GTDB): domain Bacteria; phylum Verrucomicrobiota; class CALLYA01; order CALLYA01; family CALLYA01; genus CALLYA01. The sequence goes on along the minus strand of CALLYA010000050.1, from coordinate 14,848 downwards.
CAGCAGCACAGGGCAATTGGCAGGTGGCCCTCGATACCCTGAATCGCTACCTGCAGATTCGAAACGATCCGGTAGCCGAGACCTGGCGCGATCGCAGCCTACAGGCCTTGGGACGCGCCACCACGCCGCTGCCCTCACCAACTCCGGCACCACCGGCCGCCCCGTCGCCTGTCCCCATCCAAAGCTCTGAGGATCAACCTTCCCCCAGTAAGCCAAAGGAACCCTCCGCTACAGAACCACAGGAGGTCATCTATCAGGCCATCCCCGTCCCCGCCGAGCAGGCCGCTCAAAACACGGCCGCCCAGGAATCCGATCCGCTGGACCGGCTCATCCGCTTGACCACATCCGAAGCACTGGAGGCCCCGACCACACCGGCTTCGAACCAGACACCCCAATCTAAGGAGCCCGAGGCAGGGACCCCACAGACCGCGGCCCCAAGCAGTGAACCACCCGCCCACGCCGTCGAAACAGTCGAGAGCCTGCGCGCGAAAGCCGAGGCGGCCCCCACAGATCTCGCGGCTCATGTGGCTTGGGTACGCGCCGAATTCGAACAGGGCGATGCCGACAGCCTGCGCAAGGCGACCCATACTCTTAGCAACCTGCTCCAAAAAGGCACGCCCGAAGGGACCGCCCCTGAACTGCTCCTGCAGGCCTGGAAGGAATGCATTGCCCGAACCGCGGAGGTTGAAGGACCGACAGAGGCTTTGTCCGCGAATGAAACCGCGATTTCACAGCTCCCCGAAGCCATCGAGCTCCACCTCTCCGCCGGTAAGCTCGCCGCCCTGGTCGGTAACCTTGAACGTGTCGGCCAGGCCGTTGGCCAGATCCTGGCTCGCGATCCGAACCACATCGAAGCACGCCTGCTGGAGGTTCAGTGGCTGCAACAGACCGGTGAACCTGAAACGGTCGAGTCCAAGTTTCAGGAGCTCGCAGAGCTGGCCCCGAAAAGCACCTCCATGTGGACCTTGCTTGCCCGCTTCAGGGCATCGCAAGAGGATTGGGACTGCACTCTGGAGGCTACCAGCCGGGTGGTCGCGCTCGGGTCCGATACCCCAGAGATCCGTCGGCTTCGCGCTTCCGCCTTCAGCGCCCAGGACAATGAGAGCAAGGCGATGGAAGAACTCGCCCGGGCCACCTGGCTCGATCCCGATAGTGAAGAGACCGTCATGCACAAGGCGACCATCCAAGTCCATCACGGTAAACTCGATTGGGCCTTCGACAACCTCGTCGCCTTCTATGAGAAACACCCCGAGAACCCAGCCCCGCTCCTACGGCTCTGCCAAGTCGGATGGATCATTCCCCACCGGCGACATACCGTGATCCAAAAATGGCTCCCAACCGCCCTGGAGCGCTTCCCCGAATTGCCTGAGGTCCATACCATCCAGGCCGGTATCTATCTCGACCTGAACCTTCCCCAGGAGGCCACACTCGCCGCCGCTGAAGCCGTTCGCACCGGCCCTGATAACCCCGCCTCATGGCTCCTGCTCGGAAAGCTGCATGCCGGAGAGGGGAAGTTTCAAGAGGCGCGTACCGCCCTGGATAAAGTGGTCGCGCTCGATCCCTCCATCGCTGAGGCATGGAGCGATCTCGGCGCGGTTTTACTCCAGCTCAATGAGACCGACGCCGCCATCGAACACCTGACCCGCGCGGCTACCCTCCAGCCAGACGCCCCCCTGCACTTCTACCGGCTCGGAATCGCACTCATGAGGAGCGAGGAATACCTGGATGCCGCGGCTTCCTTCGCACGTGTGCGTACGCTGCAACCGGATTGGATCGCCGCCTGGACCCAGGGTATCAGTGCAGAACTCAAGGCCGACAACCAGGCCAAGGCCGAGGAGATCCGAACCGAAGCCAAGTCCCGATTCCCGAACGAGAACTGGGACGCCATCCCCTAGCCGGAGGCTGTCCGAAAAGGTCAACGGTAAAGCAAGATCGGGGTCGGGGTCGCTATCGCTATCGGAATCGAATGAACGCGTGATGGGATTCGGACACGAAAAACCGGGTGCCGCAACCGTATTGTTGCGGTGCTGACACATCGCGGCAGCGAAGCTTGAGCGGTCCATGAGGGCCAGGCGCCAACCAGGGCTGGGATCGATCCCGATCCCGATTTCGATTTCGATTTCGATTTCGACAATGAGCTGACTGATCGGCAACCGCTCGTACTCGCCGCATCATCGTGTACGTTTCTGGACCGAGCTTGAGGTCGTCCGAAAAGGTCAATGATCGGGGTCGGGGTCGCTATCGCTATCGGTATCGAATGAACGCGCGCTGGGATTCGGAGACATGCAACCGGGTATGCAACCGTATTGTTGCGGTTCTGACACATCGCGGCAGCGAAGTTTGAGCGGTCCATGAGGGCCAGGCGCCAACCAGAACAGGAATCGATCCCGATTCCGACCCCGACCCCGATTCGGACCAATGGCCTGACGCATCGGCAACAATTGCCTGGGGGCGACACCTGAAGGAGCACGCCTTTTGGGATACCCAATAGCTCGAAAACGCCACCGCGCCTCTGCGCCTCTGCGCGAGATTCTCCGGTTCCGGATGGGGCGGTCAGGTCGGGAAAGCGGCTGCCTTTTCGGACGGGTACTAGCCGGTTCACCCCCCGGCCACTGGTGCCAACCAGACCTCTTGCCGGAGCAACAACAGCAGGTAGACGACATATACCGAAACCAGGACCGCACCCTCCCTGCGGTTCAGCTCAAACCGTGTCCAAAAGAACGGTAGAACCAATCCCGCCGAAATCACCATGGCCCAAAGGTCCAATCGCCCGATTCCACTCCCTTCGACCGGGGAAATCAGGGCGGCAACGCCTAGGATGCACAGCAGGTTGAAGATGTTGGAGCCAATGACGTTGCCTACCGCGATCTCCGATTGTCGATGCCATGCCGCGACAACGGATGTGGCCAGCTCGGGCAGGCTTGTCCCCAGAGCCACGATCGTCAGCCCGATCACCGCTTCACTGACCCCCATCGCCTGAGCCAGAGAGACCGCGGAACGTACCAGCCAGTCCGCCCCAAGCACCAGCAGCCCAAGCCCACCCAAGATCGAGAGTACCTCCCACCCCCAATGACTCATCATCTCCGGTAGCGCGCCGTCATCAAGGACCATCTCCCCACGACACGGATCCCGCCGCGCCATCCAGATGTTGAACCCGGTATACGCGGCGAAGAGCAGCACAAAAAAGAGCCCCTCCCCAAACACAATCCTTTGGTCACGATAAAAAAAGACGAAGAGCAGACTCGAGCCAATCATTAGCGGCACATCCAGCCGAAGGATCTTTGCATGAATCCGCATCGGCGAAAGCAACGCCGCGATCCCCAGGATCAGTGCGACGTTGAAGATGTTCGATCCGACCACGTTCCCCACCGCGATCGCACCTTGGCCCGACCAGCCGGCCTTCACACTGACCACCAACTCGGGCATGCTCGTCCCATAGGCAACGATGGTCAACCCGACCACCAGGGGTGATACACGCATCCGAAGCGCCACCGATCCGCTTCCACGGACCAGTCCGTTGGCACCCCAAAAAAGGACAATGAACCCCGCGACGAGAAGTCCCAAATCGAGAATCATCTTATCCTACCTTCCTTAGCGTACGCCCCTCGGCTTCCAGTCCGGCCATCAACATCCGCCCTCCACAGTATCGGGCCGGATGATCAACTGGTTGCGTGGTGAGGGCCCTGAAGGGCTGAATCCCGGCCAGCTCCCAGCACCTTCGCTGAATCGAGACTTCCCGGCAAACCGCGCTGTAAAAAGTTACTGGCCGAGTGTCGCACCCTCACGCAGCACGACCGCACCTTCCGCGGTCCGCGGGCTGAGGCCCCCGTGTGAGGTCGGAGGCCGGTCACAATCCAGGTCGAATCACGCGCTCTATCGATTTCGATTACGATGCAGAAGCAGAGGCAGATTCCCCATTTTCTCCATCTGCATATCACTCTACCACAAGGCGAAAGAATCCCTTGGGAATAGGACGGAGGCCTGAGGCCCGCCCTCGCAGCACGACTCCGCCGCTGCTCCAATCGGCCTTTGCGGTCTCTGCGCCTCTGCGCGAAACCTCCGGCCATCAGCAGGTCCAACGTCCTCTATCCCATCGCCATCCGTCCCCCCACAGCGCGCCTCCGCCCCCTCCTCCGAGGCCCCAGACCTCAGGCACCCGGTCGCGGGCCGGGCAACAGGACTTCAACCCTCCGAAACCGCACGTCCATTTCCATTCCACCATGCAATTGTAAGGCGATTTTGCCTCGGGTCCGTCCCGGATCATCCTTCAATTCTGCGCTCTTGTGGCCGTTGACAAAGACCGCAACGTCCCGGCCTTGTGCACACACAACCATCTCGTTCCATACCCCGGGTTTGTACCACTTCTGCACGTCTTCCGGGCTCGGCTGGACCACCCAGGCACGTCCCGCCGTCTCGTACAACCCACCGGCGTCACGCTCCGGATCGATCTCCGCCTGAAAGCCATGAATGCCAACCTCGTCACCCGATTCTTCCGCACGGAAATAAAGGCCGCTGTTTCCACGGCTGGCCAGGTATTCCACACGTACCACGAAATCGTCGAATTCTCGGTCGGTGACCAAGAGCCCATGCCGAGGTTCCGAAGCAGGACTGCGCCCCACAATCGCACCCTCCTCGATCGCCCAGGTGCCGCCCGGAAGGATGTGCCAACCATCCAGCGTCTCGCCGTCCCATATCGGGGTCCAGATGTGCTTACCCAAATCCCGAATCCGAATGTTGCGCCACCGAATCCGGCCTTCCTTGCCGGAATGCACCTGCAGGGCAATCAAACCCTCGATGTCCATCGCATCCAAAAAATCGGCGCACGGAACCCCGTTCACCCAGGTCCGAATGCGCGGACCGATCGCCTCAATGACATACTCGTTCCAGCCATCCACCCGGAAGGCGCGCTGCGCCGCCTCGTCGGACGTGAGCGGATAGAGCCAGCCACGCCGGGCCTCGTCGTATACGCCGCCGGACCATGCGCGCGGGCTGGGATCGATCTCGCACTGATAGCCGTAGACTCGCCCATCACGCTCACGCTTGTGCGAGCGGAACTGGATGCCGGAGTTGCCGGGGACGTCCAGCTTCAATTCCAGCTTCAGGATGAAGTCGCCATAGACCTTATCAGTGCAGAGGAAGGTGTTGTCCCCAGGACCAACCTCGCCGACGATGCAGCCCTCCTCGACCCGGTACGTCGCACCGCCCCCAGCCTTGTGCCAACCCTTGAGACTCTCGCCGTCGAAGAGTGGCACAAACCCAGCCTCATCAGCCGCCGACAACAAACCGCCGGTCGATAAGATCACCGCCCCGATCAGACCCATCCATACCATTCGCCGTGTCATGATCCGCTCCTCGTTTGGTTGCCGCTGAATGTCCTTCCAATCCGTATACCATGCCGAACCACAAACACCCGAGGAAAGAATCATTTCGAGACAAGGCAAAAGGCGTCCTCCCGATCGGGAAGACGCCTTGCTATTATCCACCTCGACTCCACAGGAGCCGTTCATTCGTCAGTTGGAACCGCGGCCGCCGATTCCCTTGGTGCCCGCATCGAAGGCCTTCGCCGCCTCCTTGGGACGCAGGCTGCGGGTCGCCTTGCCGGCCATCCACATCTCGGAGTGCCCGAGCTCGTCCAACTCCGCCTGGAGCCGAGCCTGGTAGTCGGACCCGCTGCATGCCGCCAGGACGCGCGCGGTCTCTTTGCCGGTCTTGACCGACTCATACAGCTCCTCGAACAGCGGCAGCGTCGCCTTCTTGAACTTCGGCCGCCAGTCCAATGCGCCGCGCTGCGCCGTCGCCGAGCAGTTGGCGTACATCCAGTCCATTCCGTTCTCGCCCACCAGACGGATCAAGCTCTCGGTGAGTTCCTCAACCGTCTCGTTGAACGCCTCGGAGGGACTGTGCCCGTTCTTCCGGAGGACATCGTACTGGGCTTCCATCACGCCCGCCAAGGCCCCCATCAGGATGCCGCGCTCACCGGTCAGATCGCTGAATACCTCGTTCTCAAACGAGGTGGGGAAAAGAAAGCCGGAGCCGATCGCGATCCCAAGCGCGATCGCACGCTGCTCTGCACGCCCCGTGAAATCGTGGGCTACCCCGAAACTGGAGTTGATCCCCGCGCCGGAGAGGAAGTTACGACGGACGGAGGTGCCGGAGCCCTTGGGCGCCACCAGGATGACGTCGACGTTGTCCGGAGGGATCACGCCGGTCTGGTCCTTGTAAACAATGGAAAAGCCGTGCGAGAAATAGAGCGCATCACCCTCATTGAGGCATTCCTTGATGGAAGGCCAAATGGCGGATTGCGCAGCATCCGAGACGAGCATCTGAATAATCGTTGCCTTCTTCGCCGCCTCCTCGATCTCGAACAGCGTCTCGCCTGGAACCCAACCATCCGCAATCGCCCGGTCCCAGTCCTTCTTGAACGCACTCGCCTGACCGATGATGACCTTGAAACCGTTGTCCTTCATGTTGAGGGCCTGAGCCGGCCCCTGGACACCGTACCCGATGACCGCGATCGTCTCGTTCTTCAATACCTCAAGGGCCTTACCGACCGGGAACTCTTCCCGCGTGATGACCTGCTCCTTGACTCCACCAAAATCAATTGTCGCCATGCTAAGCTCCTTAATCAGTGAGGGGGGGGTCGCTGTAACCAATCGCCTGTTTCGCCGCAGTGGTGCTGGATCGCCGTGCCTTGCAGCTGTGAAGTAGCTCGAGGACCGTCCCTGTTCGTTTCCATTTCTGCCGATGAGGTTTAAAAACCGACAGTAAACGCGCACAACGGAAATGCAAGCTGCCCATATTAAGAGTGGACAGTGTGTAGCCAGAGGTCGTCCGAAAAGATAGCCACTTTCCCATCCGGAACCGGAGAGCCTCCCGCAGAGGGCGCGGTGGCGTTTGCGACCGGCCCATGGGAGTGGGTAGGTTCCATACCCTGCCCCCCGCCTTTTAGGGGGATACTGGAGCGTTACCGTTTCAGCAGGCCAAGGCAGTGGCTGATAACTGCTCCGATGTAGCTGCCCTCCTCCTTCCCATAACCTCTGCGCCTCTGCGCCTCTGCGCGAGTCCTCCCCATCCGGAACCGGAGAGCCTCCCGCAGAGGGCGCGGTGGCGTTTGCAACAAGACCATGGGGATGGGTAGGTTCCATGCCCTGCCCCCCGCCTTTTGGGGGGATACTGGAGCGTTACCGTTTCAGCAGGCCAAGGTAGTTGCTGATTACTGCTCCGATGTAGCTGCATCCCCCCCTCCCAATACCCCTCTGCGCCTCTGCGCGAGTCCTCCCCATCCGGAACCGGAGAGCCTCCCGCAGAGGGCGCGGTGGCGTTTGCGAGCGGCCCATGGGAGTGGGTAGGTTCCATGCCCTGCCCCCTGCCTTTTAGGGGGATACTGGAGCGTTACCGTTTCAGCAGGCCAAGGTAGTTGCTGAACCACCCCGCCCCCATCGGTACAATCGCCCATGGACTTCAACCGCTCAGTCGGCAAGGCCCAGCCGTAGCTCCATATCGCCGAGTTCCGCTATCAAGGGATCACTCGTGGCGAGGATGGTGATACCACCGGCACTGCAAACGTTGTGAATGACCTGCCCGAGCAGGTCCCTCCCCGCCGCCCCCCGGATCGCCCACGGCTCGTCCAGGAAAAGAAACCGGGGACGGTGTACCATCACACACGCCAAGCTCAGTCGCTGGCGCTTCTCATCCGAAAGGTCCGAGGTCGGCCCCGCATCCAGCAGTGAAAAACCCACCTCCTCGAGACAACTCTGTACCTGGCTCCTGGTCAGGGCAATCCCCCGGAGCCCCGCAAAATAGAGGAGATTCTCCGCTGCGGAAAGCTCTCCACGCAGGGGTGGTCCAGAGGCGAAACAGCCGAACATCGGCTGCGCCTCAATCGGATCGAGCGCGTGACCGTCAACCCGAAAGGCCACCTCCCCGTGGTCCGGCCGAACCCAGCCGCTCAATACACCCAAGAGCGTGCTCTTCCCAGACCCGGCTGGGCCAATCACCGATAGACACCGCCCCGCGTGACATTGGAACGATAGGTTGCGGAAGAGCTCCGCACCCTGAAAACCCTTGGTCAATTCGCGGGCTTCCATCCAGACGCCACTGCCCCATTTGCCGATTCGCTCCCGCTTCTGCGCGCGAATCGCCGCCTTCTCCAGAAAGCGTTCGACGTTTTCCTGAACCAGACAGAGGGCATCAGACACCTCCCTCGCACGCTTGGCGGCATTGTGACGAGCGGTTTCTTTCAGGCCATCCAGGTCATAGAGGTAGAGCCCGGGAACATCGCCGGCCTCCCGTGCCACGTCCCGAGGAAGAGCCAGATCAATCGCCATCAGCGGACGACCCCGACGACGCTTCATCGCCTGGGTCATGCGGGAAACATCAAAGACCACATCCGGATGCCCAGTGGAGGTGATCAAGACGTCACACTGCAACAACAACTCGTCGATCGCACCCCAATCCACACCGATCACCTCGCGATCCCTGAACCCCGAGGCGGTCCGGGCCGCGCGCTCCAACGATCGGCTCACCACCCAGATGCGCGACATCCCCTGATCCCGCAAATAACGCAGGGTCAGGATGCCCATCCTGCCAGTCCCAATCACCAGCGCCTTCCGCTGCGAGAGATCGCCGAATAGCTTGCCGGCAAAATCGACCGCCATGGAAGCAACGGAAACCCGCCCCTGACCTAGGCCGAACTCTGTTCGTACCTTCTTCGCCAATGCAAACGATCGCTGAAACAGATAGTTGAGATGCGCACCCGCCGCACCTGACTCCCTGGCTGCGGAATAGGCGGACTTTACCTGCCCCAAAATCTGGGCCTCCCCAACCACCATCGAGTCGAGCGAACAGACCACCCGAAAGAGGTGCTCGACGACCTCCCGGTCGCGCAAACGCAATGCGCTGCCGTGAATCAGCCTGGGATCAACAGCCTTGTACACCGCAAGGCGGTTGAGGATCTCATCCGTCGGTTCGGTCGTCTCCGCTACCGCCAGATAGACCTCGACCCGGTTGCACGTCGACAGTACCACCGCTTCCGCAATCCCTTCCATCGAAAGGAGTGCTTCCAGAAATGGGTGTACATCAGATTCCGCCAGGCTGAGGCATCCGCGCAGATCCTGATTCGCTGTCTGATGGTTGATGCTGACCGCAGCAAGTCTCATAGCAAGGGAATGTCCGTTTCAGACCAGATCCAAACGAAACCGTAGCATGATGCATCCGCAGGTGCCAACACACTGCGAATGCCCCTCGCACCGCACCTCGCACATCCCCGCATGTACGAGCGCCCTGAGTCGCCCGTCCACCACCCTCGCGCCCCCGCCCTCAGGCAACCTCACCGCGGCGCTGGCGAAATTGATCGACCGCGACAGCGACAACGATAATCGCACCAATGATAATCTCCTGCAGGTAGTTAGGCCAACCAACCTGTTGGCAGCCGTTGCGCAGAAATGCCATGATGAGCGCACCGATCAACGAACCCAGAATACTGCCGACGCCTCCACTCAGACTCCCGCCGCCGATCACCACCGCCGCTATGATGTCCAATTCCAAACCGACCGCGACCGTGGGATCCCCGACCGTGAGCCGCGCAAACTGCATCGTCCCGGCCAGTCCCGTGAAGAAACCGCAAATCGTGTAAATGAGGACCTTCACCCGGAGCACCCGGACCCCGCAAAGCCGCGCCGTCGCCTCGTTGCTCCCGATCGCCACCACATGTCGCCCGAAGACGGTGCGGGTCAACAACAGCGCAACGACGATCGCAAGCACCAAAACCATCCAGACCCCAGGCGCAACACCGCCCCAGCCATCCGGCTCCTTTACCATGAACTCGTAGAGCCAGCAATCGATCGGACCGTTGATCTTCTGGCTCTTGGCGAGCCACTTCGCCCCGCCACGCGCCATCCCAAGCATGCCGAGCGTCACAATAAAGGGCACCATCCTCAGCCCGGTGATCAGACTCCCGTTGATGAAGCCGATCAACGTCCCTACAGCCACACCCGCTACCATCGCCAAGGCGGGACTCGGTACCTGCAACAAAACCCACGCCACCACCACGCTGCAAAAGGCCACTGTCGAACCGACACTCAGGTCGATCCCGCCCGAGACGATGACAAGCGTCATTCCGAGGGCACCCAGGGCCACAATGACCACCTGGGTCAAGACCGTCTTGAAATTGAACAGCGAGAGGAACGCCCCTCTGGCGTCACCAGCGATCAGTGCAAAAAAACCGATCACCACGAGCAGCCCGATAAAGGGCCCCAACACCCCCCAGAGATGGCGGAGGAGACGATTCCCCAACCCGGATGGCATCCCCCCTCGCCCCAACGTCACTTCGGCCTGTTCACTCACGATCTTTTCTCCTGCCCCGTAGCCACCGTCATGATCGAGGTCTCATCCCAGTCCTGCACCTCGCGGACCTCCCGAAGCTCACCCCGACACATCACTCCAATCCGATCGCATACCCCAAACAATTCCGGCAGATAGGAGCTCACAAACAGAACCGCCTTCCCCTGGGCCGCGACCTCGCCGATCTGCCGGTATATTTCAACCTTGCTGCCGACGTCAATCCCACGCGTCGGTTCGTCCAGTAAAAACACATCGACGTCGTGATGCAGCAGCCTACAGAGCGCGACCTTTTGCTGGTTCCCACCAGAGAGCGCTGCGACCGGTTGCCAGGGGTTTTGAGCCTTTACGTCCATCGCTCTGAGCCATCGCGCAACCCCACGTTCCTGGGATGGTGCATGCACAAGCCCCCTCCGGACATAAGGTGAGAAATCGCTCAGTGCAACGTTGTCCGCAATCGACATCGTGACCGCCAGACCCTCCTCCTTGCGATCCTCACTCAGGAGTCCGATTCCCGCCTTCAGCTGCTCGGCGGGACTCCGCCGCTCGCTGCTCGAGAACGCGGCGGCAGTGACCCTGCCGGCGCGAATGGGGTCGAGCCCGAAGAGCGTGCGCAACATCTCGGTGCGCCCCGCCCCGATCAATCCGGCGATCCCAAGCACTTCACCCTTGTGGAGCTTCAGGGAGACGTGCCGCGGTAACCGCTCCCCGGCGAGACCCTCCAGCTCCAGCACCACCCCGCCTCGCTGATGCGGGACCCGGGGGAACATCTCGTCCAGTTGGCGACCGACCATCGACTGGACCATTCGCAGCAGCGGCGTGCCGGCAACCACCCCATGGTCTACCGTCTTACCATCACGCAAAACCGTGAATCGATCGCCTACCGCCTGTACCTCCTCCAGGAAATGACTGATGTAAATGATCGACACCCCCGCCCGTCGCAACCGCGCAATCACCTGAAAGAGACGCTCGGTGTCCGCACGCCCCAAACAACTCGTCGGCTCATCCATGACGATCACGCGCGCCCGCCCGACAAGCGCACGCGCGATCTCCACAACCTGCTGCCCACCCACACCCAACCTGCCCACCGGCATGGTCGGGTCCAGTTGATCATGATCCAATTCCCGAAGTGCAGCACGAACAAGGGCACGCTGCTCCGATCTTCGGACCCACCCGCCCCTGTGCCGCTCGTTTCCAAGCATGACGTTTTCTTCTACGCTGAGATGGGGCGCCAGCGTCAGCTCCTGATAGATCATCGCAATCCCACCGGTGCGTCCCTCCAGCGGATTGCGGGGCCGGAACGGCTGGCCATCCAACACGATCTCGCCGGCGTCAGGCTGCAACGCCCCGCTCAGAATCTTCATCAGGGTGCTCTTGCCGGCTCCGTTCTCACCAATCAGCGCATGAACCTCTCCACGCGCAACTTCCAGATCCACCCCGCCGAGCGCGACCGTCGGGCCGAAGGCCTTGCGGACACCACGCATCTGCAAGATCGCGGCCTGCTCCCCCCCGATCGGCGAGGGCGTCGTTTGTTCCATCTGTTCCATGCCAACCCCGGCGCTATTCATCCAACCACTGGGCTAAGTCCGGCCGAATCACATCCTGAATTGCCGGATCGTTCAGATTCTCCGGCGTAACCAACAGCACTCCGGTGTCGACACGCTTCTCGACCGGCTCCCCACGCAGGTGGGCCACCATGGTTTTGACGCCCAAATACCCCATGTGGAAAGGGTTCTGCGCGACCAGCCCCTGAATGATACCGCTCTCCATCGCGTCCAGTAGCGGCTCGCTGGCGTCAAAGCCGACAAACGTCACCTTCCGATCGAGCTTCTGCGCCTTCAGGGCCTGCAAAAACCCGAACGTCGAGGACTCGTTCGGACAAAACAATCCGTCCATCTCCTGGCCAAACCGATTGAACAGACTCTCCGCGAGTTGGTAGGCCGTTTCCGTTGTCGCACCCGCGTACTGGTCACTGACGAGAATCTCGATCTGCGGGAACCGCTCGCGCATCGTGTCGAGGAACCCAGCCTCCCTCTGCTGCGTGCTGGCAGATCCCTCCTGATACCGAATCGCCAGAATCTTGCCCTCGCCCTCCATCAGCGTTCCGAGATGCTCAGCCGCTATCGTCCCACCCTTGTAATTGTCCGTCGCCACAAAACTCACATGCTGGTCGCTCTGCAGATCGCTGTCAATGATGACCGTTGGGATGTTCCGCTTGGCCGCCTCTTCGACCGGACGCACCAACGCCTTCTCGTCCAATGGCGCCAGCACAATCCCATCCACGCCCCGCGATACAAAGGTCTCCACGACCGTGATCTGTGAGGCTCGATCATCCTCCTTGAGCGGTCCCATCCAGATGATCTCAACACCCAACTCATCCGCCGCCTTCAAGGCACCCGCATGAATCGATTTCCAAAAACTGTGGGTCGTGCCCTTCGGGATCACCGCGATCCCACCCTCTTTGCCGGAACAGCCGATCAACGCCAGGCTCACAGCGATTGCCAAACCGAATATCCCCAATCCAAATTTCTTCATCGTGGACCCCTGTTCCCTCTTGTTCCTTTAACAATCTCTCGCGCGGCTTCACCCCGCCCGGTCGTGTCCCAGGCACGGCCAAGGTCGCCCAAGTAACGGCACCCAGCATCCTAGACGGCGTGAACTTGGAGCACAATCAATTCCTCGGCCGATTTTGACAATCCAAACCCGCGGCCCTACAGGAAGACAATGGGAGGCTGATCCAGGAATTGACCCCTGGAATATTCAATTCCTGCGGGGCCTCGCACACATCCTCACCCTATGGTGCGTCTATCATGGCCGACGTCGATCTTCCCCTGCCCAACGGACTCTCCGCCCGAGAACTCATCGGCTCAAAAGAGGGTATCACTTACAACGACTTCATCCTGCTCCCCGGCTACATCGACTTCGCTGTGGAAGATGTCGATCTGCGTGGCCGACTTACCCGCGAAATCACCCTCAATTGCCCGATGGTCTCCTCCCCGATGGATACCGTCACAGAGTCCAAAATGGCCATTGCAATGGCCGTCCACGGCGGAATCGGGATTATCCATTTCAACAACACCATCGAGGAACAGGTCCGCGAAGTGCGCAAGGTCAAGCGCTTCGAGAACGGATTCATCCCCGACCCCGTCGTGCTCAGTCCCCAACACCGGATCCGCGATGTGGATGAAATCCGGCGTAACTTCGGCTTCAGCGGTATCCCCATCACTGAAGACGGTAAACTCGGCTCCAAACTGGTCGGGATCATCACCCAGCGCGATATCGACTTCGAGCCGGATCGCGATCGCCCGCTCGGTGAAGTCATGACCAAAGACCTTACCGTCGCCCACGAGGGTGTCACCCTGCATGAGGCCAACCTCATTCTGCGCGAGAGCCGCAAAGGCAAGCTCCCTATCGTCGATGACCGATACCACCTGGTCTCCCTGATCAGCCGCAATGATATGCGGACCAATCGGGATTACCCCTTGGCCACCAAAGACGCCAACAAACAGCTGCGTGTCGGTGCCGCCATCGGAACCCGTACCATCGATCGCGATCGCGCCGTCGCACTGCGTGACGCCGGTGTCGATGTCATCATCGTCGACTCCGCCCAGGGCGACAGCGCCTTCCAACACGATATGATCCGCTTCCTGAAACAGGAATGCCCCGAAGTACAGGTCGTCGGCGGCAACGTCGTCACCGCCGATCAGGTCCGCCACCTCGCCGAGCTCGGCGTCGACGGACTCCGTGTCGGCATGGGCATCGGATCGATCTGTACCACCCAACGCGTCCTCGCCGTCGGCAGACCCCAGGCCACCGCGGTCTTCACCTGCGCCATGGCCGCACGCGAGTACGGACTCCCCATCGTCGCCGACGGCGGCATCGCGGCCATCGGCGACATCATGAAGGCCTTCGCCCTGGGTGCCAGCTCCGTCATGATGGGCTCCATGTTCGCCGGAACCGAGGAAGCCCCAGGCCGATACGTCTACCAGAACGGCGTCAAGGTAAAGGTCTATCGCGGCATGGCCAGCTCCGAGGCCATGCGCGAGGGTGGCGATAAGCGCTATCTCGCAGAAGACCAAGCGATCAAAGTCGCCCAGGGGGTCAGCGGGACCGTGATCGACCGCGGCGGTATGCGCGATTACATGCCGTATCTCACCCTCGCCGTCCGCCACGGATTCCAGGACCTCGGCAGGAGAACCCTCGAACTGCTGCACCAAGGCATCCTCGACCAAAGCCTGCGATTCGAAAAAATCAGCGCATCCGCCCAACGCGAAGGCGGCGTCCATGACCTCGTCAGCTACAAGGAGTAGTAGTGGTCAGCGGGAGGCGGCCCGAATCGTCGCCCTCCTTCAGACGTCGCCTCCAGACTATGAAGGCCGACCTGTCCGATCATTGTATGAATCGGGGTCGGGGTCGGGGTCGGAATCGGGATCGGGGTCGATCCCTGTTCTGGTGGGCACCTGGCCCTCATGGACCGCTTAAACTTCACTGCCGAGTTGTGTCAGCACCG
>CALLYA010000049.1 GCA_937875495.1 uncultured Verrucomicrobiota bacterium | reverse complement strand
CATGGTCGAAATCGAGAATTCCTGTTCTGGATGGCGCGTTGCCCTCATGCAGCGCTCAAACCTCGATGCCGAGTGTTGCCAGCACCGCAACGGTCCCCGGTTTCTCATGTCCGAATCCCATCACGCGTCCTTTCGATACCGAGACCGATAAGGACCGCGACCCCGATCTTGCTTCGCCATTGACCTTTTCGGATGATCTCTGGCAGGCGATTGTCGGCCAAAATCCATTCAAGCCTATGATTTTCTCTAGCCCGAGACCATCCGAACGGACTAGGATCAGCACCTCGAACAATCCAATCACCCCGTGAATCTACTATGAAAATCGATCGCAGAAATTTCCTGACCACCCTCGGAGCTTCCGCAGCCGCAACAGTGCTGCCGTCTGCGGCACAAACCGCAGAGCCCCACGGCGGGCGGCGACCGAAACTCGGTCTGGCAACCTATTCCTATTGGCACTTTCGGACGGAACGTGTTCCGATCGAACATGTGATCGAAGAAGCCGCAAGGCTGGAGGTGGAGGGTGTCGACGTCCTGCACCGGCAAATGGACAACGAGGAGCCGCAATACCTTCAGAAATTGAAGCGGCATGCCTTCCTTCATGGTGTGGACCTGATCTGCCTCTCCATCCACCAGGACTTCGTCACGCCCGATCTCGAGGAGCGGAAGCAGAACATCGAACATACCATCCATTGCATGGAACTGGCGCATGAGATGGGTATCCCAAGCATCCGCCTCAACTCCGGCCGCTGGGGAACCAGCAGTTCCTTCGACGAGCTGATGGCCAATCGCGGGATTGAACCGGTCCTACCCGGACATACGGAAGACGAAGGCTTCGCTTGGGCCATCGATTCCATCGAGAAGTGCTTGAAACGCGCAGAGGAGCTTGGGGTGCTGATGGCCCTCGAAAACCACTGGGGACTAACCCGTACCTCGAAGGGGCTCCTGCGGATTCGCAAAGCGATCGACTCCCCATGGCTCGGCGTCTTGATGGATACCGGCAATTTCCTGGATGATACCTACGCCCAACTCGAGGAGATCGCACCCTACGTCAACTTCGTTCAGGCCAAGACCTACTTCGGCGGCGGTGAGTGGTACACCCTCGACCTCGACTATAAACGTATCGCCGGCATGCTCATTAAGGCGGGTTACAAGGGGTATATCTCCATCGAGTTTGAAGGCAAAGAGGCACCGGAAACCGGGGTTCCCAAAAGCATCCAACTCCTTCGCGATGCCTTCGCCTAACCCCCCCATTCCCTTCATCCAGCGACATCCGCAAATGGCCATAGATGAAGCATAAATGAAATCGTGGTCGGGGTCGTGGTCGGGGTCGCTATCGAATTCGCTGTCGGAATCGGTATCGATGGCAAGCGTGGTTCGGCGCGGAATCGCCGTGCGCAAACGTCCTCACCCCCGCCACCGCTCCAAACCCCTCGCCCAGTGGGTAGCCAAACCGTGCCAACCCAATGGCCCTCGTCTACCTCGATAACCTCCTACTCCTACTCCTACTCCTACTCGTACACCTCACCCGCCCCCCCCGTTCGCGAACCTGGCTCCCTCGCTCGATCAAGGTTCGGCACACCGTGTAAGCCATGCCGCGAAGTTTAGTGCTATCGGGTAGCCATCCAACTTCTCGTGAACAAGCTCCATTCGCATCCTCGTTCCTAGTGTACAGGAACGTGTACCGCTTCGCTGGGTACGTGTACGATCCGGGGCCAACAATCCATGCTGAAGCACCCTTTCGATTTCGATACCGATTTCGATTTCGACAGCGATGCCACTATCGCTCCAGACTGAGACGGTCTGACCAGTCCGGACTACCCACTCTTTTTCCTTGCCCCTTCATTCGATTCTTTGCGACAAAGGGTCATACACTCACGTCGAAGCATGAGGTTTCGACGGCTTGTCAAATTCCACTCAAGAGAGGCCTGAGTCATGATGAGTTCGAGTCACAAGGCAATCTGGTGGGCGGGGATCGTGTCGATGCTGGTATTCACCGCGGCAATTCGGGTACCGGCAGCCTCGTTCAGTGGTCCGGTGTTTACGGAACACCAAGATATCGGACCGGTCGCAATCGCAGGTAACGCTACCTATTCAGCAGCGACGGAAACTTACACAATCACAGCATCGGGCGCCGATATTTGGGGCAATGCAGACGAGTTCCACTACCTGTTCGCCCCGCTGTCCGGCAACATCCGCATCTCGGCCACCCTCCAGTGGGTGGATCTGGCCAACATCAATCCAGCCATCAGTGACTGGTCCAAGCTGGGCATCATGTTTCGGGAGTCGGTTGCTCCGGGCAGCAAGCACGTCTATGTCGCCTTTCCCTCCGGCAACACGGCGCAACTCCAGCACCGTCCAACAACCGATGGCACCTCCTCCAACCGCCTGGGATTCACCCCGGGGGGCGATACGCTCCGCGTGCGGGTCACCCGTATGGGCTCGGCCTATGCCTTTGAATACTGGCAGGATAGTCAATGGGTCTACTTTGACGGCCTTTCCCAGGAGATGCCGAAGGACATGCTCTGGGGAATCGCCTGCACCAGCCATAACAATGCAGCCACCGTCCAGGGTCTGGTCAGTGAGCTGACAACCGAGGCGATCCCCGGTGGCGTCACTCGCGCACTGGACTCCACGCTCTACAGCCTTGGCCGGCCGGTCCATGTGACCCTTAGCCTCGGGGCGAACGAACCAGTCACCGGCACTACGGTCACGGAAACCGTGCCCGCGGGCTGGGCGGTTTCCGATGTCTCCAATGGTGGCACCGTCAGCGGGGACGTCATCACCTGGAACCTCGGCGCTGTCTCTTCCAATATGACTCTCACCTACACGGCAACCCCTTTGGCGGCCACCGGAGACGAGAGCTTCCAGGGCGAGTTCGCCATGAACGGATCAACCTATCCGATCCTCGGCACTTTGAATATCGCCATGACGGCCCCGTTTGACGGGCCCATCTTCGCGGAGCACGCCGATATCGGAGGCGTTGGGATCGCAGGAGATGCAACCTACAATGCAACCACCGAGACATTCACAATAACAGCGTCTGGTGGCGATATTTGGGGGACAGCAGACCAATTCCATTACCTCTTCGCGCCGTTCACCGGCAACCTTCGCGTCGCTGCGACTTTGAAGTGGGTCGACCTCCAGAATATCAATGACAACGTCAATACATGGGCCAAACTCGGCATCATGTTCCGTGAGTCTGCGAATCCCGGAGACAAACATGTCTTCCTCGCATTCCCATCGGGCAACCCCGCCCAGTTCCAATACCGTCCTACCACCAACGGGGAATCACTCAACACCGGAGATTACGCGGTCGGGGGTGACACGCTTCGATTGCGAGCCACGCGTCTGGGCAACACCTACACCTACGAGGTCTGGCAAGACACGGCTTGGGTGCTCCTGTACACGCTCCAACAAGAGATGCCGGATAGTATGTTCTGGGGTATCGCCTGCACCAGCCACAACAACGCGGCGACGGCCCAAGCCGAGGTCAGCGACCTTGTCGTCGAGCCGATTCCTGGGATCGCAACACGATCCTTCGATTCCTACACCTATCACGCCGCCCAGAATGTTCAGGTGTCTCTCGAACTGACCATGGATTCGCCCTCCACCGGAACGACGCTGACCGAAACCGTGCCCGCGGGCTGGGCCGTATCGAACATCTCCCACGGAGGGACCGTCGCAGGCGCCACCATCACCTGGAACCTCGGTGATGTCGATGTCGATACGACGCTCACTTATACCATCACCACCGGCGCGGTGGATGGCGATCAGACCTTCGGTGGCAATTTCACCATGAGCGGGATCACCTTCAACACCTTTGGCGCGACCGTTCTCACACCCGAACCTCCGCTTCAGGTCTTCAACGGTCCGGTATTCACGCACCATGGTGACCTCGGAAGCGTCTGTCTGCCGGGTGATGCCGGATACGACAATGCCACCGCCACATGGACCAACGCTGCCGCAGGCTCCGACATCTGGGGGACGAGCGATAACTTCCACTTCGCTTTCGCCCAGACCGACCTGCGGAACTTCTCCATCTCGGGTAAACTGATCTTCCCGGTTCTTGGTATCCCCGATATCGGGGCACCCATCGATCCATGGTCAAAGATCGGTTTCATGGTCCGAGAGAACCTCTCCGGCGGCAGTGTCAATGTCATGGCGGTGCTCTCCGCGGACAGCGGTTCACGACTCCAATACAGACCACAACAGGGCGCCGAGTCGATCACGCTCGATTTCGGCTGGAAACCGTTCAGCTCCAACTGGGAAGACCCGCTCTACGCCGAAGTCGGCGAGGCGTATGTCCGGCTGACCAAGACCGGGAATTCCTTTGTTATGGAGTACAAACTCAATGCCGGTGATCCGTGGACCTATGGGACCACGGCAGAAGTCGATCTCGGGGACCCGCCCTATTACTGGGGTTTCGCGGTGACCTCGCATACGCCTGTAGCACCCGAACTGTGCAGTCCGTGGCTCGATATCGTATGGGGCGATCTCCAAGACCTGGTCTTCGAGGAAGGTGCCGTGGTCAACGAGCCACCCGTCATCACCGATATCGAAAAACTGGCGACCAGCATCCGGATCACCTGGGATAGCCAGGCCGGCGTGACCTACGGCGTGATGGCCAAAGAGAGTATCGACGCTGCGTGGGTCGAAATCGCAACCGTACCTGGAGCCGATGGTTCGACCAGCTACGAGGATACGAATGCGGTCCAGCCCGCTAAATTCTACTCCGTCGTGGCTAAGTAACATCCCTCCGCTTGCCACCCCTCCGGCTGGAGGGGTGGCCCCAACGAACATCGGGCCGGCCATGATCATGAGCCGGCCCGGTGGTCCACCCCTAACAGAACATGAAAACGACCGGACGCCATGGAACCATGGGCATCCGGTCGTTGCTGTTTTCTCGAAAATGCAGTGGATCAGTCCATGTGGAAGATCTTTCGAATCTGATACTTCGACGTCTCGCGCGCCATTGCCGCGATTGACTCGGTCAGCTGAATCTCCTTCGGACAGACCTTCACACAGTTCTGTGCACCGCCACAGCCACTGATCCCATCCTTGTCGATCAGCGATTCAAGCCGCTCCCAGCGGTTCATCTCGCCGGTGGGATGCAGGTTGAAGAGCCGCACCTGGCTGATCACGGCCGGTCCGATGAAATCGGAACGTTCGTTGACCTGCGGGCACGCCTCCACACAACAGCCGCACGTCATGCAACGGGACAGCATGTACGCTATCTCTTGTTGCCGCTCGGACATGCGCGGGCCGGCACCCAAATCGTACGATCCATCAATCGGAATCCATGCCTTGACCCGCTTCAGACTCTCGAACATGAAGCTGCGGTCGACGACCAGATCACGGACCGTGGGGAATTTACGCATCGGCTCCAGGACGATCGGCTGCTCGAGCTGGTCAACCAGCGCACTGCACGCCTGCCGAACCTTGCCGTTGACCAACATCGTGCAGGCGCCGCAAACCTCCTCGAGACAGTTGGAGTCCCACACCACTGGTGTCGTCTCCTTGCCATCCTTCGTCACTGGATTGGATTGGATCTGTTTCAGGCAGGTGATCACATTGGCACGGGGAAGATAGGGAACCGAAAACACCTCCCACCGCGGTGGATCGTTCGGACTGTCCTGCCGCTTTATCTTAAGCTCAATCGTGCGTTGCTCCGTCATGATTGGTAACCCCGCCTTCTCCTGTTCTATATCGACGTACGGCCCATATGGACCGCAAGGTGGCTTGCGAAACGCTCATCAATCGTACTTTCTGGGCCGGGGAGGAACGAGTGAAGTGTCGATCGCCTCGTAGGTGATCTCGGGAACGCCGTCGCGGTCCTGGGCGATGGTCGTCTTCAGCCATTCGTCATTCTGGGCCTTGAACCGACGCAGGTAATCCAACTCCTCCGGAGAGAAGCCGAGCTTGGTTTCGTCTCCGTCAAAACCGGGAGCGGTCACCTTCTCGGTGTATCGCAGGTAGGAGTCAGGCTTGAAGCCGGCCGGTTGAGAGATTTCGAACTCGGGCTTGTAGTGCGCCCCACGACATTCGTTGCGCAACAGAGCACCCTTGGTGATCACCTTGGCCAGCTCGAACATGTACCAGAGGTGGTGCATGAAGCGCAGGGAATCGTTGGCCCACGTCCCGCCATCGAGGTTGCCGCACTCAAACCAGAGCGCCTGCATCTTGTCCAGCTCTTCCAGGGTCTTCTCCAGCCGATCGTTATGGCGAACAATCAAGACATTGCTGAGCATCAGATCGCCGAGGTCCTGATGCAGCTGGTAGGGATTGATCTTGCCGTTCATGGCCCGGATTTCATCGAACCGGGTGCTCCATTCCTGGGTGAACCCCGCGTAAAGGCTCTCCGGCTTCTCCTGTGCGCGGGCAGAAAGCCCACCGAGATAGGTCTGAATGGAAGGAGCCGTGATCAAGCCGGCGTAAATGCAGCTCAATAGCGAGTTCGCTCCGAGGCGATTGGCACCGTGATATTGGTAATCCACCTCGCCGACCGCATAGAGTCCCGGAATGTTCGTCATGTGATTGCGCGGGCTGCCCTCCACGATCCTGCCTTCCGCATCACGCTCGTAGTCGACCCAGAGGCCGCCCATGCTGTAATGGACCGCGGGGAAGATGCGCATCGGGACCTCACGCGGATCCTCGCCGACGAACTTCTCGTAGATCTCCATGATCCCACCGAGCTTACGATCCAGTTCCTCGCGGCTCTTGTGGGTGAGGTCGAGAAAGACCATGTTCTCCCCGTCGATCCCCATCTCGAGGTCGACACAGACGTGGTAGATCTCCTTGGCTGCCACATCGCGGGGGACCAAATTCCCAAACCGTGGATATTTCTCCTCGAGAAAGTACCAACGCTCCTCCTCGGGGATCTCTCGTGGATTGCGGGTGTCTCCCTTTTTCTTGGGGACCCAAACCCGGCCGCCTTCGCCGCGCGCAGATTCGGACATCAACCGATGCTTGTCCCAGCCGGGAATCGCCGTCGGATGAATCTGGATGAATTCGCCGTTGGCATATTTTGCGCCCTGCTTGTACACCGCCACGGCCGCGGATCCATTGTTCACCATCGAGTTGGTCGAACGTCCGTAGACCAACCCAGGCCCGCCCGTGGCCAAGACCACCGCGTCGGCAGGGAAGCTGCGGATCTCCATCGAGTGAAGGTCCATCGCGGTGATCCCACGGCACGCACCATCCTCGTCGAGGACCGACCCGAGGAACTCCCAGAACTCGAACTTCTCCACCAGGCCCTCAACCTCATAGCGGCGCACCTGCTCGTCCAGCGCGTAGAGCAGCTGCTGACCGGTCGTGGCGCCGGCATAGGCTGTGCGGTGAAAGAGTGTCCCGCCGAACCGTCGGAAGTCGATGAACCCCTCGTTGGTCCGGTTGAAGGTGACCCCCATACGATCCATCAGGTTGATGATCCGCGGGGCATCCTCACACATACTGAGGCAGAGCGGCTGGTGCGCAAGGAAGTCGCCTCCCTTCACCGTGTCGAAAAAATGAACCCACGGAGAATCGCCCTCGCCCTTGGTGTTCACCGCGCCGTTGATACCCCCCTGGGCACAGACCGAGTGGGAGCGCTTCACAGGTACGAATGAAAAGAGCTTAACCGGGATGCCCAGCTCCGCCAATTTCATGGTAGCCGCCAAACCGGCAAGACCACCGCCGACAACAATGACTTCGCTTTTGGCCATATAACTCATCTACCAGTTGATATTTGCACCAGGAACCCAAGCCATTCCGAGGAAGGCGAGGAGTGAATTCATTCCGATGAAAAACATGAGCAACCCGATACCTATACAGATATACCCGAGGTTGCGCTGAGACCGGGCGCGGGTCACCACACCCCACGAAAAACAGAATCCCCAGAGTCCGTTTCCGAAGTGAAAAGAAGCAGCGGCGATCCCAAGGGTGTAAAAGGCGAAAACCAACGGGTTTCGAATGCTCTCCGCAACGATGTCGAACAGCGCCGGACCGTGCGCATTCGTGAAGCGCGTCGAAACGACGTGGAAGACGATGTAAAAAAAGGCGATCGCACCGGTCACCCGCTGCCCGAAATAGAGCCAGTTGCGGACATACCCATAGGTCAGTGCGTTGTTCTCACCCTTGTAAGTGATGTAGAACCCATAGCCCGCATGAAACAGGATGGGCGCCGCAAGAAGAAAAATTTCTATGAATAGTAGATAGGGAAGCTCCTGAAGAAATGCAGCCTTTTCGCCATACGCCTCTCGCCCGAATAAGGCAAAGCTGTTGGTGAAGAAGTGCTCGAGCAGAAAAAGACAGAAGAACAGCCCGGAGAGCGAATGGAGCTTTTTCAGCAGAAATGATCGCTCGTTGATTGCCATGTAAGATCCTCCAAAACCCGTTGTTTCGCAGACTCTGTGAAATATTGCACGAATAAGGACTCCAAGTCAAAGACGAATCCGAGAAGGCTTCACTTTTCTTCCCCATCAAGCCATGAATCTGCGCCCCTCTCAATCAAACTTTTGCACCTGTCCCAATTTTCTTAACAGCACGATGCTGCGTGACCCAGGGCACCATGCAACAACACGCATCCGGAGATCCAGAATTCGCCGGAGCCCGTCCGGAACGGTATCCGCTTCCCGACCTGACCTCCCCATCCGGATTCGGAGAGCCTCCCGCAGAGGACGCGGAGGCGTTTTCGACCGACCTATCGGGGTGGGTAGGTTCCATGCTCTGCAGCCTACTTTTTCGGGGGTTTTTTCAGTTATGCCGTTTCAATAGACCAAGGCCGTTGTTGAAAACGGCTCCGATGTAGCTGCATTCCTCCCCAACTAATCCTCTGCGCCCTCTGCGATCTCTGCGGGATACCTCCCCGGCCGGATCCGGGGGCCTTTTCGGACGAGCTCCAGCCACCTTTTCGAACGAGCTCTAGCCGGGACTGCCCACCGGATCGCGTTCCCCCCAGCCCAAGGCCGCAAGCGCTTCCCCAACCAGGTACAAGCTGCCGACGACCAGGATCGGCCACGTTCGGGTTTCTGCGAATTCCAAAGCCTCCTCCACTCCGCCAAACTCGAGGACTTCCCCGGAAAATCCAAGCCCATCGAGCTGTGCATGCAATACCGAGGGCACCTGACTTCGCTCCGACATACCAAGGACCGGGACCAGCAGGAACCGGGAGGCATACGGCACAAGATCACCGAGCATCGCCTCCGTCGCCTTGTCTCGCATCGCCCCAAAGATCATGGTCCACCCCCCCGACACCGGCAGCTCATCCAAGGTCCCCGCCAAGATCCGACAGGCCGCCGGATTGTGCGCCCCATCCAGGACAAGCAGCGGCTCCCTTCGGAACAAATGGAGACGCCCCGGCCACGTGACCGCGGCAAGTCCTTGCAATAGATGCGATCGCTCGATCATCCAGCCCATCGCCTTCAGCTGAGCCAACACGCCCAGGGCCACACGGAAGTTCTCACGCTGATGCAAACCAACCAGGGGACAATCGAAGTCAAAATCCCCCCAAACCGTGCCCTCAACCCGCAATCGCTGCCCAGACCAGTCGCCGCCGATTGCATGGACCCTGCCAAGAGTCTCCACACCCGAAAAGGGCGCGGAATTCGCCAGCGCGCGCGAGTGCAGGACCGCGCTCGCCTCCGGCCCCGTCTCACCACTGACCACCGGTATCCCGGGCTTGATGATTCCGGCCTTCTCCGCCGCAATCTCCGTCAGCGTTGAACCGAGGTACTCTGAATGGTCCATCGCAATGTTTGTGATCACCGAGATCAAGGGTGTCACCGCATTCGTGGCATCGAGCCGCCCGCCGAGGCCCGTCTCCCAGAGGACGACATCGCAATGCTCCCGCGCGAAACAGAGGGCAGCCAATCCCGTCGTGATCTCAAAATAGCTCGGGCCATACCCCGTAGACTTCTCCATCGCCTCCACCACAGGGATCATCTCCCTGAGCAACGACGCCATCACCATCGACGCAATCGGACGCCCGTCGACACGGAACCGTTCGCGCACCGAAACCAGGTGCGGGGAAGAAAAAAAGCCGGTGTGATACCCACCGGCGCGCAGAACCGATTCGACCATGGCACAGACCGAGCCCTTGCCGTTGGTGCCCGCGACATGGATGAACGGCATCCCGGCCTGCGGGTTGCCGAGCCGCTCAAACAAGAGGGAGATCGTCTCGAGCCCGAGCCTCTGTCCAACCCTTCGCGTCTGGGCAAGCCAGTCATAGAGCCGACCAGTTTCGTCGACCATTTCACCCTCCCCACTCGTAACCAAGGCACTCACGCCGACTCGGACGCGGACGCATCGCGAACCGCTGGTTCGCCCTTCCCATCGCCCCCTTCCCGCTCGGATGCCCCGGCGGCAAAAGAGGTGAACCCATCCAGCAGGTCCAGGAAGGTCGAAATCCGTGCCTTCAATTCCGAGCGCGGGACGATCTGATCAATCAGCCCATGGTCGAGTAGGAACTCGGCCGTCTGGAAGCCGCTGGGCAACTCCTCGTGCGTCGTCTCGCGAATCACACGCTCGCCGGCGAACCCAATCAGTGCCCCCGGCTCCGCCAGGATCACATCGCCCAACGAAGCGAAACTGGCCATCACCCCGGCCATTGTCGGATGGGTCAGGATGGAAATGTAGGGGAGCCTCGTCTCCCGCAATCGGGATAGCGCACCGCTGGTCTTGGCCATCTGCATCAGACTCAACATGCCCTCATACATGCGGGCACCCCCCGATGCACAAACCAATATGAGAGGAAGACGCTCCTCTAAGGCGCGCTCGGCCAGACAGGTGATACGCTCGCCAACCACCGATCCCATGCTGGCACCCAAGAAACTGAAATCCATGATCCCCAAGGCCGTCGGACGACCGTGGATGCTGCACACACCAGTCACGATCGCGTCCTGCATCCCTGTCTTCTTCTGATTGTATGCGAGTTTTTCGGGATACGGCGCGACCCCTGTGAACTCAAGCGCATCGACGCTCTCCAGATTGGAGTCGTGCTCCTCCCAGCTGTCAGGATCGGCCAGACATGCCAAGCGCTCCTTGTGCGTGATCGGGAAATGATAGCCACAGTGGGGACACACTTGCAGCGAATCGGCCAGGGCCTGCTGAAACAAAACGCCGTCGCAACCGGGGCATTTGCGCCACAGCCCAGCGGGGATGTCTCGCTTCTTCTGCTTTGGGGTTATGTACTTCGGTTTCTTGAAGAATCCCATATCCGCGGCCCTTGCTGAAGTGACAGGATGATTGTTCGATCGAAAGGCAACGACGGAGGCTCGGCCGCCTTCGCGCACCGCTATTGTAAAGGCCACTTTCAACCTGGTCAAAATCCGCCGCGCGCAAAGGTGATCGCTCCAATCCGCCGCGGACGCTCCACCTCAGGTAAGCGCTGCAAAACCCGAGCCACCGCCGTCAACGTCGCACCCGTCGTCGTCACGTCGTCCACCAAAAGGACCCGCTTGCCGGCAATCGCCTTCGAGGAACGTACAGAGAAGGCCCTTTGCACATTCAGCCGCCGACCTGCCGCCGAAAGCAGCGCCTGGGTTTCGGTCGACTGATGGCGCCGAACGACACCGGTTGCCAACTCCATGCCCCATTTCCGCGCCAGACCGCGGGCGAGAAGTTCGGCCTGATTGAAACCACGCTTGCGTTGGCGCCGTGGATGAAGGGGCACCGGCACAAGCAGATCCCATCGGCTGCGGACAGCCGGCTCGGCCATCGAGATGCACCGACCCATCAGGTCCGCGAGATCCCCAGCCAGCCAGGTCGCTCCGTCGTATTTGAACCGGTGCAGCAGCTCACGCGCGCCCCCCTTCAGATAGAAGCCGGAGCGCATCCAACAGATCCCCAGTGCAGGCCTGCGCCGCCGACAGGCCTGACACCGCAGATCGTCCCCTCGGCCGGACCCGAGCGGGCGCCCGCATACACCACAGATGGGCGCCTCAATCGTGGCCAGCCGCCGCCCGCAATCCGGACACAAATAGCGGAAAGCATCCGGCCCCTCCTGCCATATCCACAGCTCACGGTCACACAAAGAACAGGCCCGAGGATACACCAAGTCCAACAGGACCAATAAGCTCCTGCCCAATTCCGTCGCCACACGGCAGCACGCCGCTTTCATGCATGGCCTCCGCTCCTGGCGCATGCCGCCCTGAGCGAGCCGCCACAGCCGCACGCTCAACAGGCAGATGCCCCGTATGCCGAGGAGAGCGGGTGCATACGAGTCGTCAAACGCTATTATGTTCCGAATCGGACTCAGGAACGAGGCATTTCACCATGTACCACCAGACCAGCCCCCAGGCGCCAAGGATCAGAACGATCCCGATCAGCCCGTCAATGGCGTGCTTGGAGCCGACCAGCCAGACCCATTTGTGCGGCGTTCGCTCGGTGGTCTCACCGATCCAGCGGATCATGAAAACCCACCCTGCGTGCAGGCCCATCCCCAGCGTCAGGCGCCCCAGACGATGCCGCAGGGAACCGAGAAACAAACCCAATAGAAACAGCGATAACATCGCCAAGTACATCCCGCGCTCCGGATGGAAGTACCGGAAACAGGAAGGCAACGCCGCAAGCCCGGCATACCACTCCGTGCCCGACATCCCTTCCGGCAATTCGGGGCCGCGTAGGTAGTGGGGGATCATGTAGATCAACGCACCGAGCGCAATCCCGACCAACTTGCCCTTCCAAGCCGTCAACCAACCCTGCATGACGCCGCGGAAGAAATACTCCTCCAGCAAAGCGATCACCCCGCCGGAGACCAGGCCGCCTCCAACGATCACCGCGAAGTCGACCGGGCGCAGCCCAGGCGTCATCGGCCGCCAGCCCATAGCCAGTTGCAACACCCAAATGGGGATCAGGGTCAAAAGCCCGATCCCAAAGCCGACCGCGATCTCCCGCCGCCAACCCTTCGGGAAGCGCCATCCGATCGAGGCCTTCGAGGGATGCCAGCCGCGCCGCAACATGTAGAACAGCACCCCGGCGAGCCAGACCATGAAGATGCGGTCGAACAACCGGCCGAACTTGATCGAGTCACGCGCGATCGCGGCAGCAATGGAACCCTCCCAGCGATACAAAAATGAAGTCAGCAATGCCGAAACCAACACGCCGACCAACGCCCAGCCGGCAAAGAACCCCAATCGCTTTCCCGCCTCACTCCCTCGCTGCCGAAGTTCTGTCACGAGTCTCCCCCGTTCGTGGTCTGTGCCGTTGAATCTCATCGAGTCGCCGCCATTTGCCATAGAGAGCTCCTATGCAAACACCCCTGGACAATTGGCTTCCGGCCAGGATCGGTCCGTATGTGCCTCTCCGGTTCATTCGCAGTGGCGGCTTTTCCTCCATCATCGCGGCCCGCCATGAAAAGTCAGGGCAACGTGTCGCCCTGAGAATCCTGTTTCCCAGATACAAATTCAACTGGGGCCTCCGCCACAATTTTCTCCACGGCGCCAAATTGCTCCGCTCGCTGAACCACCCGAATTGGCTGGTTGTCATGGAGTCAGGTAAGAGCCATGGCTTGATCTATACCGCCATGGAACTGATCGACAGCGGGACCCTCGGCAACCTGATCCTCGAACAGGCCGAAACCCTTCGCAACCACGCCATGCCGGTCATGCTCGGCGCCGCCCGCGGCCTTTCCCACCTCCACGCCCGTGGCTGGCTGCACCTCGATTTCAAGCCAGAGAACGTCCTGATCAAAGCCCCCTGGCAGCCGATCCTTATCGATCTCGACCTCGCCCGGCGCCTGCCACGCAAACGCGAAAAGGGCAAACGCGTCCGCCGCGTGCCGGGAACCCCCGCATACATGGCCCCCGAGTTGCTTCAAAACCACCGGATCAGCGAACGCTCCGACGTCTTCGCCTTCGGTGTCACTTGCTTCGAGATCCTGACCTTCCACAAGCCGTGGGGCACAACCCCGCAGGAACTCTCCCTGGCCTATTCCAAGCGTGAGGGACAGCCCCCGCTCACCCTGCGCTACTGGAATCCGACTGTCTCCCCGGCCCTCGCCGGCATCATCCACCGGTGTATTCAACTCAACCCTGAGGATCGCTACCCAACCATTCATATGGCCCTGCGTGACCTGGAACGGATCGGCGATCAGACCCTCGTCCATTCCGATCCCAAGGATCCCCTCTTCGACACGGTCATGCTCCGGAGCGCAGCACCGGTCAGCACCCCACCGCCTGAATCACCAGAACCCGGCCGGCCCCAGATGACCCCAAAGCCGTATTGGGTAAAAAAACAGCCGGGCGGGTATTAGCCCGCCCGGCTGTTCAAAAATCTGGCGATCAATTTAGATCAAGCCGGCTTCCAGGAGGCCTTTGTAAACCCCCTTCTTCTCCAAGGTCCGCAGGCCGCGCGCAGTGAGGCGCACCACAACAAAGCGCTTCAGCTCGGGAACCCATAACCTGCGACGCTGCAAGTTCGGCTCAAACCGGCGACGGTTGACCGCGGTCACGTGACGGCCAATGCCGCCCTTCTTCTTGGCGAGACCTTTGCGCAGAATCCGATTCCCAACAACCGGCTTCTTTCCTGTTATCTGGCAAACTTTACTCATGGTTCATCCCTCTTGAAATGGTGAAGTGCTTTCTGTAACGCACGCTCGGTCCAATGTAAAGCGGACTGGACTCATAACATTGACAGGGGTTGGGCAAAAGTCCAGAAGCAGGGAGAATAATCAGAGATCTGAAGGAAAGAAAACCGCCCCCTTTCGAATCCGGGTGCGACCTGGCCCCGAAGGCGGGATTCGACAATCCTCGCTTTTCAGATCAAGCTTTTCATCTATAGGAACATGCCCTGCCCCGCTCCTTCGATCCGATCAGATCCGGACCAGCACGCCACGACCAGTATGGAGTGAATCATGCCGAACTGCGCCCCGTCCGAACCCTCCAGCCCGCAATGCGAGTCCCCAAGCTCAAGTCGTCCGCTGTGGGCACCCTGGCGGATCGACTACATTCGGGGAGAGCGGCCTGATATCAAGTGCGTATTCTGTCACGCCGCAGCCTCCGAAGATGACCAGCAGGCCCTCGTCCTCGCACGCGGCTCCAGCTGCTTCGTCATCATGAATCGCTACCCGTACACCTCCGGCCACCTGATGGTCTGCCCCAACCGCCACCTCCACGACTTCAACGAGCTGACGACCTCGGAGCTGACCGAGATCATGTCCTATACCCAGAAGGCCATCGCCACACTCCGCACCTGCATGACCCCGCAAGGCTTCAACGTCGGCTTCAATCTCGGCGAAGCCGCCGGCGCGGGCATCGCCGATCACATCCACCTCCATATCGTCCCACGCTGGTCCGGTGACACCAACTTCATGCCGGTCCTCGCCCATACCCGGGTCATGCCCGAAGCCCTTGACCAAACCTGGAAGTTGCTCGTCCAAAACTGGTCCTAAAACCCTCCCGCAGTTCCCCTCAATGCCGGCTCGCGCAAACGCTCCGGCCCCGATGGAACCCCTCCACTGAGACCATGACTCGACGCTCCCTCCAACACAGCGCCCTGATCGGGTTCGCCCTCCTCGCCGCCGCCACCCCCACCTACCCCTGCGATATCCCGGTCTTCCGCTACGCACAGGAGCGATGGCCCCTCGCCCCCTACGAGCTCTACTGCAACCCCGAGTCCACCGAGCTCACCCAAGTCCTCCTGCAGCACCAGGCCAACCTCCAGCCCGCACCAGCCCCACCGGAACCGGCCGACGCCCCACCCGGACTCCACCTGATCCGCCCCTACGCCAACGGCAATCGCGAGCTCATCTGGTCCGGAGACCCATCCACCACATCCCTGCAATCCATCCTCAATTCTCCCGCCAGGACCCGTATTCTCGAGTATCTGGCCGACGACTTCGTCGCGGTTTGGATCTTTCTCGACCCCGAAACCACCCAGGACGACGCGGGCTTCCAACTTCTCGAAAACAACCTCCGTGCCATGGAGTCCACCCTCCAGTGGCACCGCGAATACCTCGATCTACTCAAGAAGAACAGACTCCTCGCACCTCCCCCCGACATCCGGTTCGCAGCGGTTCGCATCAGCCGGTCCGATCCCAACGAACAGGTCCTCATCCGCCAGTTGCTGACCTCGGAATGGGACCTCGCCGAAGCGAAAGGCGCTATCGCCTTCCCCGTCTACGGCCGCGGACGGGTGCTCTATGCCCTGGTGGGAACCGGCATCAGCGGGCGCAACATCGCAGAAGCCTGCGCATTTCTGGTCGGCCCCTGCGCATGCACCATTAAGGATGACAACCCCGGCGTCGACCTCCTGCTCGATTTCGACTGGGATGATCACATCAGCGAACTGCTCATGACCGCTGAGGAGATCGCTCCGCCCGCCGGATTCGCCAATCTCGGCGATACCCTCGCATGGGGGCCTCCCACCGATGCGGAGTCCGAACCCGTCCCCGTGGCTCCCCCCCTCACAAACGAGGCCGATGTTTCCACCGACGCCGCTCCAGCGCCTTCCACCATTCAGAGGTCCGCCCTCCTGACGATGACCGTCGCTCTTCTGGTGGTCCTGACCGCCTCCGTTTGGCTCTTGCTGAGAAAACGATGATGATACTGAACCTCACTATACCCCTCCGCCCTCACCTCCCGGCCGCCCTCCTGTGCGCCTTCTTGTTCCCCGCCTCGCTCCCAGCCTTCGATTGGCCGATGTGGCGCGCCGATGCCGGACGTACCGCCGCCGTCCAAGGGGATATCGCGGTCCCTTTGCGAATCGGTTGGCGAACCCAGTGCATCCCCCCGACTCAGGCATGGGAAGACCCGCTCAATCAGGATCTGATGCAGTTCGATCGCATCCTGGAGCCGGTCGCCGCCCACGGCCGGCTCTTCCTCGGATCGAGCACCGCCGACTGCCTCCAGGCCTACTCCCTAAACAACGGACAACGGCTCTGGACCTTCTTCGCTGACGGCCCCATCCGCCTCACGCCCGCCCTCTGGGAGGATCTCGTCTTCTTCACCAGCGACGACGGCTTCCTCTATTGCTTGCGCCAGGAGGACGGCAGCCTCGTCTGGAAACACCAAGGCGTTCCGCGCGATCGTCTCCTACTCGGCAACAGCCGCCTGATTTCGACATGGCCCGCCCGTGGCGGACCCGTCGTCGGCGAGGACGGCACCGTCTACTACGCCGCCGGCATCTGGCCGTTCATGGGCATCTTCATCCATGCACTCGATGCGAGGACCGGCACCGTCCGCTGGACCAACGACGGCTCCGGCGACATGTACATCCTTCAGCCGCACAATTCCCCCGCCTTCAGCGGGGTCGCCCCCCAAGGCAATCTCGTTCTCGTCGGGGAGACCCTGCTCGTTCCCGGTGGGCGCTCCGTCGCCGCGGCCTATCACGCTAAAGACGGTCGCTTTGCATACTACCATCTCGCGGAAAACCAACGCCGTGGCGGTGCCTTCGTCTGCGGCAAGGGCGGCATCTTCCTGAATTACGTCCGTGACGGGATGACCGACCTCTTCGCCCTGCAAAACGGTGCCGCCATCCTGCGCGACTTCGGCCGCCTGCCGGTCCTGGGTGACCATGCCATCCTCAGCGCGGACCGCACCATCACCGCCTTCGCTCCACAATCGCTGCGGCAAGAGGAAATCGTCACCGAAAAAGACGGGGAAAAGAGTGTCAAACGAGTCTGGACCATCGATCGGATGTGGGAATCGCAACAGGGTGCACAGGGCGATCTGATCATGGTCGGCCGCCGCGCGTTCGGCGCCCAGGGGAAAAAGGTCTTCTCCCTCGACCTCGGTCCGAATGCCACCCGCCCCAAGCTCGATTGGTCGATCGAACTGCCCAACCAAGTGGTCCGCCTCATCGCCGCGTCCGGGAAACTCATCGCCGTCACCCACTCCTCCGAGATCTACGGCCTGCTGCCCACCACCGATCCGGTCCAGCCCCGCCATGAGCCCCGCCCCTCCGCCGACGCAGAGCCCATGTCAGATCAGGTCGCGGCCCTCGCCCGCACCATCGCCGAGGCGCATCGAAACATCGAACGCTACGGCTTGCTCTATCCGCCCTGCCCCGACGGCCTCCCCGATGCCCTCGCCGAAATGACCGCGACCCATTGGATCGTGTTCGAACCTGACCCCACGCGGGCCGAGGCCCTACGCAAACGCTGGACCGACAGCGGCCTCTACGGCCGACGGATCTCCCTGGTCCGACGCGGCCTTCCAGATCTCCATACGGCACCCTACCTTGCCGCAGTCAGCGTCTTGCCCGAGCCGCCCGAGGAGACCGCCCAGTTGCTGGGGGTTTGGGAGCGGGTGCGTCCCTACGGCGGCCGACTCTTCTTCCCGGCCGAAGCGGCCGAACGCATCACCCGAGCTCTCGACACAGAAGCCCAAGCCCAATTCTTCGCGGCCGACTCCGTCGGGTGGCAGGAGCTCCGTCGAGAAGGCGCCCTGCCCGGGGCCGCCAACTGGACCCATCAGTACGGGGATCCCGCCAATACCGTCAAATCAGATGACCAACGCGTGCGCCTCCCCCTCGGCCTGCTCTGGTTCGGCGGCAGCTCCAATCTCGATGTCCTGCCACGACATGGCCACGGTCCCCCGGAACAGATCGTCGGAGGCCGCCTCTTCATCCAAGGCCTCGACTGCCTCAGCGCGCGGGACGTCTATACCGGTCAGGTCATCTGGAAGCGGGAACTGCCCAAGCTCGATACCTACGGGGTCTATTACGACCATACCTATAAAGACACCCCCCTGAGCATGGCCTACAACCAGGTCCATATCCCAGGTGCCAACGCACGCGGTACCAATTTCGTCGTCTGCGAGGACCGCGTGTACATCATCCACGGGGATGCTTGCCTGGTCCTCGATCCTGCCACCGGCGAGGACGTCGCAGAGATCAATCTCCCCCTCCCCGAACAGGAACGTCCGGTCTGGGGCTATCTCGGGATCCAGGACGATATCCTGGTCGCCGGGTTCGGAGGGGTGCGCTACTCCGATTATCTCAAGTCCGCATCGGACAACTCGATCGATTCGGATAAGGACCTCGACGCAACCTCCAGCAGGTCCATCGTCGCGTTCAATCGGTACACCGGTGCAGTGCTGTGGACCTTCCACTCCCGCCTCGGCTTCCGGCACAACGCCATCGCCCTCGGCGGTGACAGGCTGTTCTGTGTCGATGCCCTGCCCGGTCCCGTCCAAGAGGTGCTCGAACGGCGCGGCCGCACACCCTCAGGAACGCCGACCCTCTACAGCCTCGATCTGAAGACAGGCCGACCGGTCTGGGTGGAGGATGGAAGGACCTTCGGCACCTGGCTCGGCTACTCCAAAGAGTTTGATATCCTGCTCGAGTCCGGCCGGAAGAGCCGCGACACCGTGTTCGATGAACTCAACTCCGGCATGAACGCCTACCGCGCCTCCGATGGATCCCACCTCTGGAGCTCCGACGCCAGTTACGGCGGACCCCTCATCCTGCACCACGATCGCATCATCTCCGATCGCTACGCCTTCAGCCTGCTGAACGGTCAACGCCTCAACCGCCTCGACCCGATCACCGGTGAGGAACAGCCGTGGGCATTCCACCGGCAATACGGTTGTAATTACGCCATCGCCAGTGAATACCTGATGACATTCCGCTCCGCCGCCGCCGGCTTCTTCAACCTCGAAAACGACGGCGGCACCGGCAACTTTGGAGGCTTCAAATCCGGATGCACCTCCAACCTGATCGCCGCCGACGGCGTTCTCAACGCCCCCGATTACACCCGCACCTGTAGCTGCTCCTACCAAAATCAGACCTCGCTCGCCATGGTCCACATGCCTGAGCTCGACTACTGGGTTACCTACACCGGCGGCATCGGGGCCGGTACCATCCGTGAACTCGGCGTCAATTTCGGTGCGCCCGGTCATCGCCGCGACCAGGAGGATCGCCTCTGGATCGCTGTTCCCAACGTGCCATACCTTTCAAGCAGCAATAAAGATACCGGCTTAAGCGATCAGGTCGCCGTCAAAACTCAAGGCGGACGCCCCTTCACGCGCCATCCCTTCAACCTGCCGGATGAATACGCGGAAAATTGGATCCTCGCTTCCGGACTCGAAGGCGTGGAGTCGATTCGAATCCCCATCAACACCGAATCCCCCGTGCAGTGCGAAGTCCGCATCCTGTTTTGTAAGCCCGATCTGACCGAGCTGGAACGCTATCAGTTTTCCGTGGAGATCGAAGGCGAGCCGGCCACGGATTCCAAGCCGGACATTGACCTGAGCGCAGATTGGACACCAAGCGAACTCGCCTGGAGCGGAGTGATCCAAGACGGTCACCTCGACCTCAAACTCCAGGCCACGCACCCACAAACCAGGACCATCATCAACGGACTCTACCTCAGTACCCACGCCATGATCCCGGAAGGGGAGTAGTGGGAACGGAGAAGCGGACTGTTTGTCGTTCGAAAAGGTCAATGGCGATGCAAGATCGGGCCTCGCTATCGGTCTCGGTATCGAAAGGACGCGGGATGGGATTCGGACACGAGAAAC